>JAPLDU010000024.1:55416-71491 GCA_026391255.1 Bacteroidia bacterium
TGTTTTTTGGAATTTTTTGCCAAAACGCTTCAAGATTTTAGAAATAAGCACCTAAAGCCCGTCTTGCAGATTAGTTACAATATTATGAATGCTCAATTATATCCCTCTCAATTCACATGGTAATTGAAATCACCGGTCACTTTAAATTCAATGGTATAATCGGAGTATATTTTCACATGTTGTCCTACAGGAGTTGTATCAAAGCGTGAGACTATCCTGATCTTTTTTTCCTGGGTGAGCATCTCCAGTTTTGAATGGCTCAGGTTCATCACCAGTTTACTTACCGTAGGGGAGATCACTCTGTCGTTTCCCTGAGGGAGAACGCCGGCGCTCAGCTTTTCAGATGTTGTAAACAGGGAATCAACCACTACGAGGTTCTTATCCAGTACAAATAACTGAACATGAGCAGTGAGCGGAAACATATTGCTGGCAATCAGATAGAGTTTACCATCCAGTAATTTTTTTATATCGTTTTCTTTCAGGTTAAAATCAGCGGTATCTGTCAACACCAGACCGGTGGCCGTTAACCACAACGGTACTTCAACATCCAGTGAAGCAGTAAGAATGCCGTCGTAATAAACAAAATCAGTCCCGGTAGCCAATGGTGGCGGGGGAATCCCGGGGTTGATATTCATCATGATATTGTAAGAAATCTTATCGGGTATAATACTGATCATATCCTGTGCGTTTGAATTTGTATGATCCAGTTTCATGGTAGTAACCGTTGGAGTGACCGGCACAGTAAGAGACATGGGATCCTGGGGTTTGGCAATTGACAGAGGATTGCTGCCAGCTGGAAATGCCAGGCTGACTTTTGCATTCGTTTTGGAATTAATGGCTTTGATATTATTGAAATTTACTTTTGCCGATGCACCCACCTGGTTATCAACTACCAGTGAAATCTTTGTATCTGCCATTGATATGGAACCATGGTCCAGTCCTTTGAAAACATTGAATCCAATGGATGCGGCAGATTTAAAGGTATCCCTGCCAAGGTAACCATAAGCATATTCAGGCACGAGGCTCTGAAGTCTGCTTTTAAAAATGAAACTGTCCTGAAGGGAGAGTGAAATCAGATGTCCGGTTGAATCAATCCTGCCGAGGGCAGTAATAAAGACAGTATTGATGGTATCTGCATCTATATAACCATTATGGTTCAGATCCTTATGAAAAAACTGCTCAATAGGTCCGGCACCTCTCAGATCGAGACGGTAACCCGCCAGGCTGTGCACCTGATGTAACACCGATGCCTGGCCTCCCACAGCCGGATCGACCATTCCTGATACTTTCAGTGTATCTCCGTTTAAAGTGCATCCAGGAATGCTGTAAGTGAAGTATAGGGGATCTGTAATTGTATTGTATGCATCCAGTTCTACATTTCCCGACCGTATAACAACTCCCGTTAGTTGTAAATCATTCAGGGCAAATATCAACCTGTCGGTTTTATTCATCAGGTTTTGTGAAGGGAAAATAGCAGTTGCTGCATACGGCTTCAGGTCATGAATATATAATATGGTAATCAATGCATCGGTGTAGTGGATTGTGATGATATTTCCCCCGCTGCCCGGAGAATCCATATTGATGATCTTGCCAATCATGCTTCCGTTTACGGTCATCCCTGCAAGAGAAAAGCTTTTGCTCACTGAATTGCCAATACTGATCAGGGGAAATGTATCCTGAAGCACCACACTATTATTATTTGAATTCCGCACCTGGAATATCACATTGGTGAGATCAATGGGCAAATGATTTGTAATAGTAATATCGAGGAACCCGGTAGTAAGGGTCATGGTTTGAAAATACTGGGTTGCATCAATGGGAATATTATCTGAAGTAATACCAGTGATAGGTGCAACAGCGCTGGAACTGCCGTCGGGCAGGAGAAATCCAAGCCCTGCGCTCTGAATGATCTGACCAAGAGTAATGTTATGCTGAATATTCATATTGCTCAGCTTGAGGGAATCAAGATAAGCCGAAAAGCGATAACTGGTGTCGGGCATATTTATAAAGGAATCGAGGCTGAAACGGTACAACTGGTTATGATAGACCAGTGAAACAAGCCCGTCACCGCCGGCATGCATCAATGTATCGTTAAGCAGGTCACTGAGTGAAAGCTTAGCGCTGAGAACCGGGGCAAGTAAAGCAACATCCCAGTTGGGATTTAAATTATCTTTCCGGCAGGATAGTACTGTTACCAGCAGCACCAGGCTGATAATAAGCAATCTTTTGATTCTCATGGAAAATTTCACAATATATCTTACCTACTTTTAACTTTATGAACTTTATAAACTAAATTGTTATGTGAGGTGGGCTATTTCCCGTTTATTTTCCAGAAGCTCAAACTGATTTTTGACTTTTAAATATTTGTTCGGTTTGATAGAATCTTTTGTTACTCTTTTTGCAAAATCTTTTTCGATAAATTCAATGACGGACCTGTCTGGTATTTTGTCAAATATAGTCGGTTCTTTAAGCAATTGCCGCAAAAAGTCAAATGTCAAACCAATGTTCCTTTCAACTGTTTCCTTATTTGTCATTTTTTAATAATTTAAGGTATTTTTCTTTGTAAAATTCCCAACGGTCTTTTATGTCTTGCTCTGCATAACTCAAGGCTATTTCCAGGTCAGTGATCGCAATTGCCTTTTTTTCTTTGTCTCCACCCGGAAAAATAATATCCCTGTGAAAAAAAACATGTGAACAGTCATAACGAACAATTGGTTTCCATGTTTCATTGATCTTTGTTTCATATTGAATCACCATATCAATTATTCTTCCTTTATCCGTTTTGATTTTAATGCGCAATCGTTCGTTCTCTGATTTGTCAAGATATTTGAAATATTATTTTTCCCGAATAAACCTTTAATATTATTACTCTAACAAACCTAATAAATTTATCATATCCGCAATTCCTTTCCTATATTACTAAACACATTACTTTATGAACTTTAATAATCCCTCACGCAATGAACGGAATACCCGTCAACCTCTAAGTTGCCGTTCCTGCTAACATAGCTGCTATTGTAGTTCATGTGCCGGTCCCAGGCATTGTTTGTAGTGTACTCGGTAGAACTCCACCAGTAACCACTGCTCCCAATGTTGTAGAATGTCCCACTGCTGCCACGGTAGCCACCCGGAAGGGCTGTAAACCCGCTCGTGTTGATTGCACCGGTATTAGGGCTAACCCAATGGCTTGTGCCTGCTTCTTTCAGTTTGCTGCCCGCAACGCTTTCACCACCAAGAAAATTGGTTAGTTGCGTCCATTCAGCATCACTGGGCACATGCCAGCCAGTCGGGCAAACGCCCTGTACACCACTTGGATTGGCAGCGCTGCTGGCTGCCCCGTTCATTACTGCTGCCCAGGTATAAAGCAATCCATAAGTTGCTTTATTTGAGATGTTATTGTTATAAACAAACCAATACTTGGTGGTGTAATTGCCAGAAATATTTCCGGCATTAGTTCCATCAACCAAAGCAGTACCATCTGAATAATGTGTGGTTGCAAGGTTTTGTTTAATCCAACATTGACTGCCAATCTGAACTGTATTGTAAACATTGCCATCATAATCATTCACAGCATCGGTTCCGCAATGAAAAATATCAGAAGTATAAGTCAGGGTATCTTCATAAAGCATCTTTATCTGGTAGCCTTTGCCGGGTTTAATAAAGATTGTCTGATTAACTCCCTGGCCCGGCCAGTAAACATTTCCCTGGTCATCTTTTAAAATGATCACATTATTCACAATATCAGAAAATGCACTGTCAATTCTTGAAGGAAAAATGCGCAAATAACCGATGATACTCCAACCCTGAGGTATGACAAAGGGTGTATTTGCCGGAACAAGCTGAGCGCCAGTAATTATAAGACTTTGCGCGTAAAACAACCGGAAACATTACATTACTGATAGCAGCCTGAGAAGGTTGTAAGTAGGTTGAAAACATACTCCAGCCTTGTAGCAGATTTATTGTCTGGTTTGAATTTTGTCCATAAGCGGAACCTAACATTACCGTACAAAGCGAAAGGAAAATAAATTTTTTCATTGCCTTATAAAATTTAGATAAATAAGACATTATAAAAACCAAAAATATTAAAAAATAATGAATGTAAATTGGAGTTAATTGAAAATTTATTAATTTTTTTGTAGTCCGTGTGCGACTTCGAGTCACTACAGGATTATTTCTCCAACCCTTGCCTGACAGATTATTTAGACGCTTAGGAAACAAAACTTACCAACATATTGTCGCTAATCTTATTCCCGTGAAACGGATTTAATTTTCAAATTTGCACATTTTCAAATTTTCAAATTAATTCAATATCCGTACCTGTCTTTCCACATATTCCTGAGCCTGTTACGGATTTCTGCCTCTTTCTGGTTGTCCTGCGGAGTATATAATGCAGTTCCTGAAATTTCATCCGGAAGGAATTCCTGTATCACGAAATTACCTTCAAAATCATGGGCATATTTATAATCTTTGCCATAGTTCAGTTTCTTCATCAGATTGGTGGGGGCATTGCGTATATGCAGTGGTACCGGCAGATCGCCGCTGTTTTCGACCAGTCCCATGGCATCACTGATAGCCATATATGAAGCATTGCTTTTTGGACTGGTCGCCAGATAAATAGAAGTTTCTGATAACACGATACGTGCTTCAGGCATTCCGATATAATCAACTGCCGTAAAGCAACTGGTTGCCAGCAATAAGGCATTGGGATTTGCAAGTCCGATATCTTCGGAAGCCAGAACTATCATACGGCGGGCAATGAATTTGGGATCCTCCCCTCCTGCCAGCATGCGTGCAAGCCAATATACAGCGGCATTCGGATCGCTGCCACGCATTGATTTGATAAATGCAGATATGATATCGTAATGCTGCTCTCCATTTTTATCGTAAAAGGCAATATTCTCCTGGATAATATCAACAACCTTTTTATTATCAACAATTTCATTTTTACTCTCCGCTGAGTTATACACCAGTTCCAATATATTCAGGAGTTTTCTTGCATCACCACCAGAATACCTCAGAATAGCTTCATTTTCAACAATGGTGATATTTTTCTTTTTAAGAATCTCATCATTTTTCAGCGCATAATCAATGAGCTGTTCCAGGTCTTCTTTTTCTAATGGTTTCAGGATGTACACCTGGCAGCGGGAAAGCAGTGGTGAGATCACTTCAAAGGACGGATTCTCGGTAGTTGCTCCAATGAGGGTTACTACTCCCCGTTCAACGGCGCCCAGCAGTGAATCCTGTTGTGATTTGCTGAAACGGTGAATCTCATCAATGAACAGAATGGGGTTTGGTTTCTGAAATAACTGCAGTTTCTGGGCTTTCTCAATTACTTCCCTCACTTCTTTAACACCTGAACTTATTGCACTCAGGCTGTAAAATGCACGATCAAGCTGATTGGCAATGATCCTGGCAAGAGTGGTCTTCCCAACACCCGGAGGTCCCCAGAAAATAACCGACGCCAGGTTTCCTGATTCAATCATTTGTCTCAGTACAGCCTTCTCACCAACCAGGTGTTTCTGCCCGATGAAAGTATCCAGCGTTTGTGGCCTTAAACGCTCTGCCAATGGTTGATATATACTCATTACAAAAATTTAACGATTTGTAAATTTAGCTAATTTCAGGTAAAATTGTTTCTTTGCTGAGATCTGATATTTGAATTAATTTTGCTTCCACCCGATGAAGTATCATATAATAACTAAAACGATTTTACTGGTATCTCTGGTTAGTCTTTTTAACGACATAGCCAATGAGATGTTATATCCTGTGATGCCTGTTTACCTTCGGTCTATTGGCTTTTCAGTGATGCTGATCGGAATTCTTGAAGGACTGGCAGAAGCCACTGCCGGCCTGAGCAAGGGATACTTCGGGAATCTGTCCGACAAGACAGGCAAACGAGTGCCATTCATTCAGGCGGGATACAGCCTGAGTGCAATATCAAAACCATTGATGGCAGTATTGACATTCCCTGTCTGGATCTTTTTCATCCGTACCCTTGACAGGTTGGGAAAAGGAGTACGTACCAGCGCCAGGGATGCACTTTTATCAGCCGAATCTGCACCTGAAAACAAGGGCAAAGTCTTTGGATTCCACCAGTTCATGGATACTGCCGGGGCAGCCCTTGGGCCATTACTGGCATTGCTATTCCTTTATTACCTGCCCGGAAGATACAAATGGTTGTTCATCCTTGCTTTAATCCCCGGTCTTATTACTGTTTTCATCACAATATTGTTAAAGGATAAAAAAGTAAAGCCTGATATCAGGAAAGAAAAAATAGCTTTTTTCAGCTATTTTAAGTACTGGAAAGCTGCATCGCCCGGTTACAGGAAACTTACGGGCGGATTATTGGCCTTCACACTTTTCAACAGTTCAGATGCATTGCTTCTTTTACTGATGAAACACCAGGGATTGTCTGATTATTCAATGATCGGCATGTATATATTTTACAACCTGGTATATGCTGCTTTTTCCTACCCTGCCGGAGCCCTTGCCGATAAAGCGGGACTGAAAAAGGTGCTGATTGCAGGAATGATCTTTTTTGCAATTGTATATTCCTGTATTGGATTTGTGCACTCTATCATGGCATTTGGTGTGTTGTTCTTTATATACGGTATTTACGCTGCATCCACTGAAGGTATCTCCAAAGCACTGATAACTAATTTGTCGAAATCATCTGAAACTGCAACTGCTATAGGCTTTTACTCAGCATGTTCCAGCATTTTGGCATTACTGGCCAGCAGTATGGGCGGAATATTATGGTTTTGTTTCAGCCCCAGGGTATGCTTTATTACTTCAGCTATAGGCGTTTTCCTGGTAATCATCTGGTTTATTATCATATTTTCAAGGAAACGGGTTGATGTTATATAAAGATCAATATCATAAAATATTACAAAATAAATTATAAAATGGTAACTCTTCAAACCAGTAGGCTGAAGGCTTTCAGGCTATTAGGATTAAATAAAAATAACTAAGAAGATGACGATTTAGGTATACTTTGAATTTTCAGTATATGGATTTATATTCCTAAATACTTAACAGACTACAGTCTAAACAACCTGAATAGTTACTAAATAAGGGATTAAATAAAATAATTCAGCTCTGATGGAAAACCTTTTATTACCGGCAGTTAAAGCAGCCCTGAATGCCGGACTGGCAATTCTGGAAGTATACAACTCCGGCCACTTCGGTCAAGTTACGAAAGAAGATAATACACCATTGACCATAGCTGACAGGAAGGCTCATGATACCATTTGCAGGATTCTTGCAGTTACGGGCTTGCCCGTTCTCAGTGAAGAGGGCAAAAATGTACCCTACCCGGTACGCCGGTTATGGGATACTTTCTGGCTTGTTGATCCACTGGATGGAACCAAAGAATTTATCGGACAAAACGGAGAATTCACCATAAACATAGCGCTTATACATAAGAACAGGCCAGTAGCCGGTGTTGTTTATGTACCTGTGACCGGTGAGCTTTATTTCTCATCGGAGAAAACCGGGAGCTGGAAACTGGAAAATGCCTCATTATTGAAAAGTGATTTCATACTAAATGATCTGTTGGCCTTGTCAGTGAAGCTTCCACTATCTGAGATAAAGAAAGGATATGTAATAGTAGCCAGCCGTTCGCATATGACTCCTGAAACTCTGGCATTTATTGACAGATTACAATCAAAGAATGCCGGGGTAAAATTAGTTACACGAGGCAGCTCTTTAAAAATATGCATGGTAGCCGAAGGAGTAGCCGATATTTACCCGCGATTTGCAACTACCATGGAATGGGACACAGCCGCCGGTCACGCTATAGCAGCAGGCGCCGGATGCATAATTACCCAATCCGATGGAATTTCCGGGCTGTCGTATAATAAAGAAAACCTGGCAAATCCGTGGTTCATCGTAAAATCAGTTCAATTTACCGATTTCATGGAATGAGGGATGATTAACTGGAAAGGATTTGATGACGGAATTTAACCTAAAACTTTGGTCTTGAAAATAATGTCTGAGTTTGAATATTTCTGAATAAATGAAATTTTGATAATTAATCAAGAGTCAATAAATTTGTAGCTTCATTAAATATCTTCCATTTAATTACTATATATATAATAATTCTGATAGAAATGAAAAACTATTCAATAATAACAAAAGTGACGGCCATCTTTTTAGCAGGTTCCGTATTACTGGCAAGCTGTGAAAGCATGACTATGATTCAATCAAATCCAAGTGGTGCCAAGCTTTATCTTAATGATGAATCCGTAGGCACTACACCTTACAATTACCATGATACCAAGATTGTTGGCAGTTTAACAGGTATCAGATTGGAAAAAGATGGATACGAAACATTAAATACTTCACTTTCACGCAATGAACAAGTAGATGTTGGTGCAATAGTTGCCGGATTATTTTTGCTTTTCCCATTCCTGTGGACAATGCAATACAAACCTGTACACTCATATGATTTAGTACCCCTCGATGATAAAGGAAAACCGGAAAATGTTATGCAAAAGCAGCAAAAGAATGCAAAATCAAAAGCAGATAGATTGCGGGAATTAAAACAACTGTTAGATGATAAAGTTATTACTCAGGAAGAATTTGATAAAGAGAAAAAGAAAATATTAGATGAATAAGCAGTGAGTGAATTTAACACAATGATAAACCCGGAAATACCGGGTTTTTCATTAATAGAAAATATCAACTGTAGTAGTTTGAAATGCAGGGCAAAAATAACTCTTGACAAAGGGAATTGCATTACCTCCCTTGGTAATGAACCATTCGAGGCTGTCATTCCGGGCACCGATTACCCGGCAGGTTTTTATAGTATCAACGGTCATTCCGGTAAAGGTGGAATAATCAGTACCGCAACAATCACTGCAATGAGTTGTACCATTTAGTATATGATACTTTAACATATCAGAACTGTCATATGGACTTATATTTTTGATGTGCACACTGAGATAGGCATCAGGCAGCATAGTGTAAATTTCAGAATGTATGCTATTTTCAAAATCCGATACCTGCATTATTTCACTTATATCAAAATAATCAGTTTTAGTAAAATAAACTTTATAACCGGTAGCATATGCAACCGGGGTTGAAAATGAAAAATTACCCTGTAAGTCGGTATTTGTCGTCTTATCGAATACATAATTGTAATTCAGTGTTCCGGAAACAATCTTTTGCACATAGAGGTCGACTTTTACACCCGATAAGAGTACATTAAGTATTGTATCACGCACCTGGCCTTTGACAGTGAGGTTACTATTTTCTTTTTTGCATGAAAAAATGATAAATAATACTGCAATTACTATTGAAGTTAATACGGAAATTACACGAATAAATAACCTGTTAGTTTTCATCATGGAAATTTTTTCAAATCAAGTATTAATTTGGTGGATAAACAAGTACCTGAGCTGATGACATTCTGATCAGGTATCCTTCACCGGGATTCATATTTCCCATATTGTTCAAACCATAATACGGCCAGTATACCTGGCCCAGACTGTTTTTGATAATATCAAGCGATGATAATACGGAACTCATCATGTTGACCACTGAAGCTGGTGTATCACGCAAATAGGCAATCTGGCTCCAGCCATGAATCAGATTGATGGGGGTTATTTCCGGAATGATTATTGATCCTGTCACGGTCAAAATATGCTGGTTTTGCATTTTTATAAGGTAACCGGCGCCTGTTAACAAATTAACATTATGGTTTACTCCATATACAGGCCAATATACCAGTCCTGTTCCACTCTTGGCAATGATCAGGTCAGATGTTACAGGGGCAAAAACTGATGCAATCAGAGGGTCATTAGGAGTAATATAGGTGGAAATGATACTCCAACCCTGAGCCAGGTTAATCTGCTGTGTAAGTGAGGATGAATAAATGAGTGAAGTAATACCGCTGGCCCCGTTTGGCTGAAAGAAACCTGCATTCGGCATTACTGATGGAGAAGGCATGTAATTCGGAATTGCTACATATGTTTGGTTTACTGCATGTCTCCAAATTTTCCATTTAAATGCCTCATCGGATGCAAATCCATTATGGTTAGCCGATAATCCCCAGGCAGCAATGGTTGACGACTGGCCCTGCCACATCAGATATCCACCGCAGGCAAGTGTTCCTAACGAATCATAAAAAACACCAATAAAATCACCTGTGGAAACAGGCTGATTATTCACGAGAATAGACGCAGATGATGGTATCAGTATAATATGGTTAGAACCGGTATTGGTATACGACCAGCCTGGATTCTGAGGGATTGTGTACTGGCAACTGCCATCGTCATAAGTGGCTTGCGGGTTATAATTCAGTGCAGCAAAATCAGTGCATCCAAAAATGGTTGGTACTGACAAATCACCGGTAATTGAGAGTTCATAATTTCCACTGGCATTACCATGTCCTGATACCCGGGCAAGATAAAGACCTTCCTGCAGTGTGGAAATTGCGATCAATGACCTGTTTCCGCACAAATCATCATTCTCGATTATATATGTTCCGTCATTACACGAATGCCAAATCTCTAGTTTTGTATCGAATCCTGAATTACAAAGAGAAATTTCCACATTATTGTATGTGCTGAACAATCCAAATTGATACCATTTTTGTCCTCCCGACCAGACATATCCGTCTACCGGAGGATCGTTCACGAAACCATAGAACAGTGGATTAGAACAAGCATCACCTGTATACTCACAACTTCCATCATTATAATTTGCCAATGGATTATAATTGTTGGCCGTTGAATCGGTGCAACCCGGAATCGTAAGGCTTAAATTTAGTACAAAATTGATCTCCATGGGCTGAGGATAATCGGAAACAACCACATAATAAGTTCCTGCAGTTACCGGAATATTACTGAATGATCCGCCGCTGTATCCGGTAGCTGATGCTATGCAGGTGGCTGATGCAAGTGGACAGGAATTAAGCACCGCCATACCTGCCCAGTCTCCTGTAACGGAACCATTCAGAAAACCATTATTTGCTATAGTAAAACGGTAAACAATATCATTTCCTTCAAAATAACTTCCGCCACAAGGCAATGTAGGATAATAATTCCCGTAACCCGCCGTAGTTCCCTGGAAATTCACAAGCGGAAGACTAATGATAATAGGATCCTGACATATATTTCCATCAGGCAGATACAGGCAACTGCCATCATTCAGGTTGGCCGCCGGATTATAATTTGAGGCATTCGGATCGGTACATCCCAGGGTGTATCCTGCACCATTGGTACCAGTGACAGACAGGTGGTAATTCCCAAATAGAGCTGCATAGCCATAGACTTTAACAATGTAGCTGCCTGTTGTCAGATAAGGAATGACTACCTGTGAATTTAAACCGCAGTAATCATCATTCGAAGCGATAGGTGAAGCTGATGTACATGTATTCTCAACCATGAGGTAAGTATCATATGACGAACCGCAAAGCGATACTGTTACATTAACATACATTGTATCAAGAGTGAAACTATACCAAACTGCATCATTAGGAAAAGTAGTTGCACCATTGACCGGAGGCGAATTAATGAGCCCGTAATTAATAGGGAAATTGCAGGAATCACCCTGTACAGCGCTAACTATGGTAGTAAAAACCGTATCATTGGTGTGTAATGTATCAGCAGGAAGGTTTACATAAGCCTTGCAGGTATAACTCCCAGGAACAGAAAAATTGGCTGTCTGGTTAAAAATATAATCATAAGTCTGCCCTGATGTAAGGGTCATTACCACGGTCTCTGTTACGTAACTGCTGCCGCCATTGATCGAATAAGCTGCATAAAAACTATTTACTGACTGGGATCCCTGGTTCTGAACCCTGATCTTAACATGCTCAGTGCCGGAAAGATTGTAGGCAGTCTGGGGAAGCAACCAACTTATACATGCCATATCATGCAGTAAAGCTGAACTTCCTGAAAACGTTAACCTGATATTGGGATAATTTAATGAAAGTGTGCCGGTTGGTGGCGAAGCAGGGTCAGGGTTTATATTATCATTGTAATAATAAATACCTCTATTTGCAGTACTGGTTGTATTATAAAACTCGTCAGTATCAAGATGAAATCCGGGAGTATTCTCATCCACACATACCACCAGGTTAGTAAAGTTTGAAAAATAAAAGGGTGTCTGAAGATTAATATCATACCAGCCAGCTGTTGCAGTTACGGCAAGGTTGCCGGAATATACCTGGGTCAGGGATGACAATGGTACCCAGGAACTGGTTGATGAGAAAGCGGTATTGGCAATGGTACCCATGTAAACGGTAATATTATCAGTCCAGGCAGATCCTGAATAATAATATGATATTTTGGTTATTTGTCCTGCAACATTTATCTCTGACTGATAATAAATGGCCTGGCCGTATGTATAACCATAATAAGGTTCAATAGGCATATGAGCGCCGGTAACTGAGCCGCTTCCGATAGTAATAGTCTGTCCAAATAAATTACATGAAAAGGCAGAATATAACATGAAAAGAAACAACAACCTATATATCAGAGAATTAAAAAAATTCCTCTTCATATTGCCGGATAATTAAATTTGACCTAAAGTAATGAAAAATAATCGGAATTTAAAAGCTTCTGAAGAAGATATAGCAGGCATTTGTTATTTTTATCGGAAATTTAAGGCCAAATCACGGGTATGTACCCCAGGGCAAGCCCTGTACCCAAAGTACCGCAGCAGAGCTATTGGGTATTTACCCTCCGACTTTGTCGGGATGATTCGACTTAAAATTTTCAGTTCACTTTGTTTCTGAAAATTTAGTCTCATGAACAAACAGTCACATGTCTAAACTTCTGATATACCAAGCATCTGCGGGTTCCGGTAAAACTTACAGGATCACGGAAGAGTACCTTAAACTTTTATTCAGCGACCCGTTAAACTACAGGCATATTTTGGCGGTTACTTTTACCAATAAAGCCACGAGTGAGATGAAAGAACGAATCATCAGGGCATTATTTGGTCTTTCAAATCTGCCTGATCCGGCACATATGCAAACCATCACCGATTTTACCGGTAAAAATGAGCAACAAGTCCGGGAGTTGGCCAAACACATCCTGAACATCCTGTTGCATCATTTTTCCCGCTTCTCGGTAATGACCATTGATACTTTTTTTCAGGGAATTATCAGGGCGTTTGCCAGGGAAACAGGCTTCCAGGCTGCATTCAATATTGAACTTGATAATTCCAAAGTGCTCAATACGGCTGTAGATGACCTGTTGCTCGATATGGCAGGTAATAAAGACCTGAAAAGCTGGCTGATCATGTTTGCTGAAGACAAGATTGAAAGCGGCCGCAACTGGAACCTGAACCATGATCTGGTCTCTCTTGGTAATGAGATTTTCAGCGAAAAGTACCGTTCATCAATCAGGCAAAATATTAACCTGGACGAAATTAAAAATTACCGTATAAAGCTGAAAAAGAAACAATCCATCTTTGAATCCTATTTTGTAAAACTGGGACTCGAAGCTCTATGTCTGATCAACAGATATGGCCTGACGATTGAAGATTTCCCGTATGGCAGAGCAGGATTTGCCGGCTTTTTCCGGAAAATGGCAGAAATGGAATTTGATTCACCCGGCAAACGTGTCTTTGAAGCGCTTGAACAGCCCGAAAAATGGACAACCAGAAACTCTCCCAAATCAGGACAGATCTTCAATGCCCGCGATCATGGTCTGTTTGATATTCTGAAACGTTCAGTGGATTATTACATGGAAAATATTTCAATATATAATTCCTGTTCGGCCGTAACCGCAAACCTATATGCACTTGGAATTCTTTCAGATATTTCTGCAAAAGTGAACGATTACAAAATTGAAAAAAATGTATTCCTGCTCTCTGACGCACCGTCTTTTCTCGATAAAGTGATTTCCGGAAATGACTCTCCGTTTATATACGAAAAGACAGGATCGTACCTGAAACATTATATGATTGATGAGTTCCAGGATACATCAGGCTTGCAGTGGAATGATTTCAGACCATTATTTATCAATAGCATGTCAGAAAACAACCTTGCCATGATTGTTGGTGATGTTAAACAATCAATATACCGCTGGCGTAACGGCGACTGGAAACTACTGGCAGGTTTCGCGGATGATGATACCGGAATGTTTGGTTCAGAAAGAATTAATATGGAGGAAAATTATCGGAGCAGGGAAAATATCGTTAATTTTAATAATCATATTTTCAAACAGGCTCCTGCTCTTCTCCAAAGATCACTTAATTCCGAAATGTCAGAAGGTGCAGGAAACGTTGAAAATACCTCTCAGCTTGACACCGCAATAATTTCAGCCTATGAAGGCTCACAGCAGATTTTGCCCGGAAATAAAAAGAATGACACAGTCAAAGGACAAGTGGTGGTTAGTTTTGTTGATGGAGTTACAAAATCTGAAAAAGAAGAAATTGTACTTGGGAAAATACCAAAGATCATTGAAGATTTGCAGGACAGAAAGGTAATGCTGAAAGATATTGCCATACTGGTCCGCAGGAAGGAAGAAGGCAGGAAAGTGGCTGATGCCCTGATCAGGTACAAAAACAGTAAAAATGCCAGGCCCGGTTGTTCCTATGATCTGATATCCAATGAGTCACTATATATTGAAAATTCACCCGTAGTCAGGTTTATTTTAAATGTTCTCAGGTTCATTGCCCGGCCTGATGATCTGGTAAACAATGCAGCCCTCCTGTTTCACCTGAACCAGTTCAGAAATAATGAAGTAACTGATCCATCCCCGGTTTTCGTTGATATCTCACCTGAAAAGATCACCGAAGTACTATCAGAAAATATAGAAAAAATTGAAGAACTCAGGCAGTTGCCTGTTTACGAATTAATTGAGGAGATCAGCCTGGTTTTTGGGCTGAATTTACTAACTACAGAAATTCCTTTCCTGCAGGCATTCGAGGATATAGCGCTGGATTATTCATCCGGCGAATCACCCGATCCCGTAAGCTTTCTCGAATGGTGGACAGAGGAAGGAAGCAGTAAAAGCATCCGGGTATCTGAACAGCAGGATGCCATAAGAATACTCACCATTCATTCAGCCAAAGGATTACAGTTCAAAGTGGTGATCATTCCTTTCTGTGACTGGAAGCTTGATCATGAAGCCAGTCATGATTATTTTCTCTGGTGCACACCTGATAAAGAACCATTATCAGGAATTGGGGCAGTACCCGTAAAATACAGGTCAAAACTGGCCTCCACTGTATTCAGAAATGAATATTTCACAGAAAAAATGCAAACTTATGTTGATAACCTGAACCTCATGTATGTGGCTTTTACCCGTGCCATTTCCGACATGTATATATTCGCCTCCCTGCCGGTAAAAACAGAAGTTGCCGGAACAGCCGGCAACTTGCTTTATGAATTACTGGCAAACCAATCCGGTATTGAAAACCAACAGCCTGAATTTGAAACCATCAAGGATAATGATCAGTTAGTTTTTACTCTGGGTACTTCTGAACCTGAGCATCCTGAGAATGATGAACCGGCAGATAGTATCACCCTGAGCGACCTGCCGGCAGGCAGGTTTATCAAAAAACTGAATTATAAGGCAAACGCAAAGGATTTTTTCACTTCTTACAGCACTGCCAGGGAAGAACAGATCGATTACGGTAAAATGATGCACGAAATATTTTCAGATGTTCAAACGATAGAAGATATTGAAAAATCAATAAATAACATGTATTCCAACGGATTGATAAGTCCGGAAGAATACCGGAATTTGAATGGAAAGATGCAGGATATCCTGAAAAATGATCTCGTTCGTGACTGGTATTCGGGTGATTGGATAGTAAAGAATGAATCTCCGATTCTCACGGGTGTGGGAAAGATGAAAATCCCGGACAGGATACTCATCAGTGGTCAGAAAGCTGTGGTAATAGATTATAAGTTCGGAGAAACGAAACGGGAACAACATAATTTACAGGTCAGGGAATATATCTCTTTGCTCAGATCGATGGGATATAATGATATCAAAGGATACCTGTGGTATTTCAACCTTGGTGAAATATCTGAAATCACCGCATAAATTGATATTTTTGATTTTAATTCGGAAATTGTTTTGAATTTTATTAAGTATTTGATTATTAA
>JAPLDU010000042.1:0-2516 GCA_026391255.1 Bacteroidia bacterium
TAAAATTTTCAGTTCACTTTGTTCCTGAAAATTTAGTCTCATGAATAAAAGTAGCTTATTATCCAAGGCAGTTAGAATGAAATAGAAGAATGAAACAGAACGGGTTCTTCGCCTTTGATGAAAGTGGTGACGGATGTTAGGTTTTGGTTACCTGATACCTGATTAAATACAAATCAGTTTAGTTTGCCGGATAAACCAGTGAAGATGGTGAACTGAGCCGTATCAGATAACCTTTTCCCGGAAACATATAACTGATAGTATTGATTGAATAATACGGCCAGTAAACCTCTCCGCCATCATTTTTTACAATGATAAGACTTGAGGTGATTGAACTCATCATATTGACAATGGGTGCAAAAGTCTTTCGCAGGTATGAAATCATGTGCCAGTTGGTGTTAAGATTAATTGGTGTGATTTCCGGCACCATGACAAATCCTTGAATGGTCAGCGTATCGGAAATCAGCATTTTTATCTGGTAGCCGGAAAGAACGTCAAATTCTCCAACAAAATCAATACCGTACTGTGGCCAGTAAACCTGTCCCAGATCATTTTTTACTATCACAACATGCTGGATAATATTATTTAATAATTGACTGACAGAAGTAATAACCGGATCAAGATATGAAGAGATAATACTCCATCCGAATGGTAAATAAATCTGTTGATGTTCGAGAGGGGGCCCTGAACTATTGATTTTAACCAGAAATATATTTGCATACCAGAGTTCAGGATACGTTCCGCTTATTATAGTGTCCTGGCCGGCAATCAGGTAATTTCCGAAATATTCGCCACTCAGAAATAAATCACCATTTGGTCCAAACGCAATGCAGGAATAGAACGAATATACATCAGTCTGAGTTTTCAGAAAATTCTTATATACCAGGCTGGAGTCATATTTCACAACGATAATATTGCAGATATCAGAAGAAATACTGACCGTATCAAAGTTGATGTTATAGAAAGGAGTTTCAATATATACATTGGCGCTATTATCAATGGCAATATCGTGATAATAACTGTTATACTGCGGATAAAGTGCCAGGGATTCACTGCGGATCGATGTTCCGGAAGAATTCATTTTCAGAATAAAAATATTATCATCACTATCAGATGCTGCTGTAAACACCTGGTTGTCAATAGTTAATGATCCGCTATAATCACCGGCAAGATAAATATTTTGCATATTATCTGCCTGAATACCGAATGGTTTAAAATCAACGCCAGGAAAGTTCTTTGTCCAGATGAATGAACCATTGATATCCAATGCTATAAGGAAATTATTATCAGTGACATAGGAATTTCCAACATGAAAACCCGCACTATCAGTACTTCCCGATAAATATATCCGGAAATCATTACCACCTATGCAATTCAGGCTTTCAGACCCTTCACCACCAATCCGATGACTCCAGATAAAAACACCGTTCGTATCAAGTTTGGAAATGAAAATGTCAGGTTTAACCGAAACATTTTGTAGTACAGTGCTTCCAATCGTAAGTAACGAGCTTTGAAAGATCCCCGATAAAATAATATTGTCGCTTTTATCAATAAAAACACTGTTCTTGCTAACATCATCGGCAGATTCACTTCCAATTTGCTTCATCCAGCCGAAACTTCCATCGGGTCTGAGTTTTAAAAGAAAAATATCGTCATTGCCACTGGAACTGAAAATAACACTGTTAATAATGATCTCTCCCTGAAATACCCCGCACAGGTAAACATTTTTGTGTGAGTCGCAAAAAACTGATTTCGAAGTAGCCGATCCAAAGATAACCGGGGAATATCCAATCTTGAAAGACCATAAAAAATTTCCACTTGAATTATATTTGGCAAGAAAACAATTCTCATAATTGGTGCCGTCATTCTGCTGAAGTTGATAGGAGCCAAAATCAAGGGTCCCGCGAAATGCACCAGTGACATAAACATTGCCGTCGGCATCGGCGTAATTGTCATAAATTTTCATTCCATTTTGCCCTATGACATATGGATCGGAAATATAACCTGCATCAGTTCCCCAATTCCATGTCATTGGCTGAGCATTTAACATGCTGCACGACAATAATATCATTAAAAATATTAAGACGTATTTAATTTGCAACTTCATTCAAATTAATATTTTGTAAAAATATAAAAAAGTAAATAATATTAAACACATTTTTATTAATAATTTGTAAAAATTTCGTGATAAATCAATATTATTGTACTCTATAATGCCTCACAGATGCAAATAGCTTATAGTCTGTTTATTAATTTATTACATAATAATTGAACAAATCGTGTCAGATAGCCTTATCATTATTCCGACTTACAACGAAAAAGAAAACATTGAAAAGATTATCCGTAAGGTATTTTCACTTGAAAAAAATTTCGACATTCTGATTATTGATGATGGCTCACCAGATCAGACAGCTTCAATTGTCAAAAGGTTGCAGGAAGAATTCCCGGAAAGGTTATTTTTAAAAGAGAGAAGCGGGAAACAAGGCCTGGGAACTGCATATATCCTTGGATTTAAATGG
>JAPLDU010000042.1:2557-26797 GCA_026391255.1 Bacteroidia bacterium
CTTGGATTTAAATGGGCCTGTGAAAATAAATACGATTATATTTTCGAGATGGATGCCGATTTCTCCCATAACCCGGATGACCTGCTCCAGTTGTACCATGCATGTGCGGTAACAGGAGCTGACCTGGCCATCGGTTCCCGGTATAAAAATGGGGTAAATGTTGTGAACTGGCCGATGGGTAGGGTCATCATGTCGTATTATGCTTCGTTTTATGTGAGAAAAGTAACCGGAATGAACATACGTGACGCTACGGCAGGATTTAAATGTTACCGGCGCAGAGTACTGGAAACTATTGAGTTTGATAAAATCAGGTTCAAAGGTTATGCTTTTCAGATCGAAATGAAGTTTAATGCCTGGAAACATGGTTTCAATATTGTTGAACTTCCCATTGTGTTTACAGAACGTAAAGAAGGAGCATCCAAAATGAGCCGTAAAATATTTTATGAAGCAGTTTTTGGTGTGATCACCATGAAGTTCCGTAGTTTGTTTAAAAAATATAAAAAAATAACTGCTTGAAATAGTAGGTATTTATTTGAATAATAACTTATTACGGTATTAATGATTTTTGATTAGTTCTCTTCTGTAAAAATTTCAGCCTTAATTTTATTCTAATCTCCCAAATGTGGATTAGCAAGAACCAAACGAGAAATCACAAATCTCAAAATACAAATAACAAATAATTATCAATCAACAAAATGACAAATTCAAAAAAGTAGTTTTTTCGTATTTGAAATTTTGATATTGTATATTATTTGTGATTTGTTTTTTGTTTTTTGGAATTTTTTGCCAAAGCGCGACAAAATTTCGGAAATAAATTAATAAATGTTGACTGGACTTTCCTTTACAATTGACCATTCTTCGTATGAAAACCATATTGATAACAAACGGGACCATCGTAAATGAAAAAAGAGTATTCCCGGGTAGTATTCTGTTGGATGGAGATCAGATTACCGAAATTTTTGAAGCTGAAATTCCTGCTTCAGTTCTGGTATCATCAGAGATTATTGATGCAACAGGCCTGCATATTTTCCCCGGAATAATTGACACTCATGTTCATTTTCGTGAACCGGGGCTTACCCACAAAGCCGACCTGAACACCGAATCAAAAGCAGCAGTTGCCGGTGGTATTACATCATTCATGGACATGCCCAATACCATGCCACCCGCTGTAAGCAGGGAACTTGCTGAACAAAAATTTGCATTGGCAGCAGAAAAATCTCTGGCAAATTATTCCTTTTATATCGGCGCCACAAATGATAACCTGGACGAACTGCTCCTGGTAAATCCTGCTGAAATCTGTGGTATCAAGGTATTTCTGGGTTCTTCAACTGGTAATATGATCAGCAACGACGAACATTTTCTGTCGGGGTTGTTTGAATCAGCTCCCGTGTTACTTGTCATACACGCTGAAGACGAAACAATGATCAGCAGGAATATTGAAATTTTCCATGCCAAATATGGTGACAATATCCCGGTGGAATTTCATCCTGTGATAAGAAATGAAGAAGCCTGTTATAAATCTTCTGCTTTTGCTGTTGAACTGGCTGAAAAGTACCAGACCCGCATTCACCTGGCCCACCTGTCTACTGACCGGGAGCTTAGCCTGCTTGAAAATGATATTCCATTAGTTTATAAAAAAATAACGGCAGAGGTGTGTGTAAATCATCTGAGTTTTGATGACACCGATTACCAGGCACTCGGATCAAAAATCAAATGCAATCCTGCCATCAAAACTGCCGCCGACAGGCTGGCATTGCTCCATGGACTGATTTCCGGCAAGATCGATACCATTGCCACCGATCATGCACCTCATACCCGGGAAGAAAAGCAACTGGACTACATGCACTGCCCTTCAGGAATTCCGATTATTCAGCATTCACTGGTTAAAATGTTCGAATATTATCTTGAAGGGAAAATCACTCTGGAACTGATTGCAGAAAAAATGTGCCATGCTCCGGCTGAAATATTCCGGATCGAAAAACGCGGATTCATCAGACCAGGCTACAAGGCCGATTTAACATTAGTTGACCTTGCTAAACCCTGGACAGTTTCAAAAGAAAACATATTATCAATATGCGGATGGTCTCCTTTTGAAGGAAGAACATTCCGTTCAAAAATCATCAGCACATTCATAAACGGAACCAGGGTGTTTCACAATGGAAATTTCGACGAAAACAAAAAAGGTGAAAGGCTCAGGTTTTTACATGGATGATTAATCAAATAGGTTAATTAGTCTGTCCATAATATTCAATATTTTGATTGACGAATATCGATTAACGATTTTAGATTTTTGATGTTATCATTAAATCAGATCATTACACATACTTCATAAATCAAAAATCGTTAACTTAGTGAAGCGATCTCACGAACACCTTAAAAAATAAAAAGTGTTTGTGAGTAATCCTTGTTCTTAAATCAAAAAAGAACGACTTTAATGACAAACACTAATTAATTTCATCAGATCATTATTTATCGAACAGTTTTGACCACCTTTTTGCATCCCGTTTTTTCCATTCACCTTTTTGGTATGCATAACTGACGATCAGAGGCAGAACAGTGGTTGCTTCGGCAAACACCATCTGCTCATAAACAGTATCGACTTTCCCCCATGAGCATGCTTCCTTCAGAGTAGAGCTGGAACATGCACCATCCCTGGGATCAGACACTGTAATCTGGATAGCATATTTATGCATGGATGAAAACTGTCCAAGTATTTCAGCACATACCACTGTGTCCTGTGCAAAATTCTTGGGAACCCCGCCGCCAATCATAAATAACCCGGTTGTTTGTGCGGCAATCTTCACTTTGGTAAGCTCCAGGAAATCTTTCACCGAATCAATGGAAACATGTTTCTTTGGGTTTTCCCACTGGTGCATTACCAGCCCGAACCCTGCGCTGCTATCCGAAAATGCAGGGCAGAATATCGGAACATCATTTTCATATGCTGCCTGAACGAGAGAATCTTTCTTTTTTGAATTTTTGGAAAGATATTTCCCCATCACACGGATAAATTCCCGGGAAGAATAAACGCCCGGTTTCATTTTATCTGCAATTTCCTTGATCGTAGAGTCGCAAACCTGGAGATCGTCTTCATCAATCAGTGTATCATAGATCCGGTCAATATAAAAAGAGCGTAGTACCTTGTCGTTCAAATGAGGATTTCCTTTAAAGTGCTTAAAACCCAAAGCTTCGAAAAAGTCCATATCCACAATCGAAGCACCTGTAGCAACAATAACATCAACCATATTATTTTTTACCATGTCCACGTAAATTTGCATACATCCCCCGGCGCTGGTACTACCGGCAAGCGTTAAAATTACGGTGCATTTTTTATCCTTCAGCATACGGTTCAGAATATCAGCTGCTACTGCCGTGTCCCTGGAAGAAAACGACATGTTCCGCATGGCATTGATGATAGGGGTAGAATCAATTGATTTAATGTCAATATGTTTTACCTGTGCATTTAAAAATTCAGTCTTTTTCATTGTAATTCTGTTTTTTATTAAACCGTAAACTTAGTAACTGGTAAATTAATTTTGAAGCAAGAAAATCGGGAGCTTTGTTTCCTTCGGCCGGGCACAGTTCTACTACATCAAAACCAACGATATCTTTTTCTTTATTCACTTTCCTGAGGACGTCCAGTACATCATACCAGAACAGGCCGCCTGGTTCGGGAGTTCCGGTGGATGGCATAACCGAAGGATCAAACACATCCAGGTCAATAGTGATGTAAACCTTGTCTGATAAGCGATTCACAACATGGGTAATCCAGTCTTTCCTGTTATGAATATCCATTGCCAGAAATACCTGTCCGGGTTCAATATCTGATTTTTCTGAAGCATCCATACTCCTGATGCCCACCTGGACAATGGGGCAAATCTCCCTGATCCTGGCCATCACGCAGGCATGGTTATAAATGCTTCCTTCATATTCTTGCCTGAGATCGGTATGAGCATCCAGCTGAAGAACTGACAGACCGGGGAATTTTTCAAGGTAAGCCCTGACAGGAGCAAAACTGATGGAATGCTCACCTCCGATGGTTACAACAAACTGATTCCTGTTTAGAAAACTTTTGACCTGGCCGTAGACCTCATCAAGCATGCTTTCTGGGCTGGATTTTTCGGTAACCGGATCAGCAGTAAATATTCCTGTCCGGTATATTTCTGAATCCGTTTCAATATCATAAAGTTCCATATTGACCGAAGCTTCAAGAACTGCTTGAGGTCCTTTATCTGCGCCCTTTATCCAGGTACTGGTTTCATCATAAGGCACGGGTAAAATCACGATCCGGGCAGTGGCAGGATCCGAATATTCATCAGGTATATTCCCAAAATTCATCATCAGATTATGAAAATAACTTTCCTTCGGACATTAAAAACATCCGTCAAAAATAAATGAATTCTGAAATAACAAAAATGTAATCGGAAATTTTATTCGCCCACCTTGATTATGGGGTAATAATAATTTACAAAACACAGGGCAACCAATGCTGTGCCATATGTTTTTTCCGGGATGAAGCTTTCTGTCAGTGTTTCTATTTCTCCCAAACGGTATTTCTCTGAAAAGCCGTTTTCATAGAGTTCATAAAGGCTGGCATTAAGCTTTTCAACGATGTCGTTCACTTCATAACTACCATAATGTTCGCACACCAGGCCACCAAATTTTTCATTCGTATGCCGGTTATACAGCCATCCATAAATAATTCCTGCTGTAGCCCGTTGACCTTTTTCGGTGGTAGCGGCTGACATAATGGTTTCCATTACAGCACCATGTTCAAGATAGGTGGGTTTTGCGATTTTATTCGCGATTTTTGGAAGAATGGAAGAATAAGTCATGATATTGCTCATCTCAATGCCTGCAGATTTTAGGGCAAGATGATATGAACCCGCATGTATGGCAATATCACTTTGGCCAGTGCCTTTTGTTATGAAGTAATCCCGCGGAATTCTGTTACCAATCAAAATTCCGCCATAGTCTTTCTTTAGACTTTCCAGATTTAATATTGCTTCGTTCATCTTCTCTCATAAAACATTTTATTGGTTCACAATGGCGCTGCAATTCAGATGAACTGATTTACAGAGCGTTATCTCACTCAATATAATTTCTATAAAAGTTATTACTAATTAAATATCAACAACTTAACTTTAAAATAATTTCTTTTAAGGAGTGCAAAAGTAATATTTTTAATAAGATATCAATGTGAAAAAAGAATTTCCTGATTTTTTATTCAAAGTAAAATTATATTTCAATTAAAAAATCACCAACTTATCAACAATATTTTGTTTATTTTATTGATATACTATTGATTAAATTAATTTCCCTGTTGAAAAAATTTTGCAAAATCATTTCAAAGCTTTGACATAATGATACTAAATAATTTTAAAAGGAATTAATTCTCAGGATTTGACGGGGTTGTCCGGCTATTCATATTAAATTCTCCCTCCTGACCGGGATTTTGAAAATTTAGTCTGGCGAATATTATACTTTTGCAAACGAATAATTATCAAGTCAGGTGAATAATAACAATCATTCCGCACCCATCGGTGTTTTTGATTCCGGATATGGCGGACTTACAATTCTCAGGGAGTTTGTAAACCGGTTACCCGCTTATGATTTTGTTTATCTTGGTGATAATGCCCGTTCACCTTATGGTTCAAGATCTTTCCAGGCAGTGTATCATTATACCCTTGAAGCTGTAAAGAAATTGTTCGGGTTGGGTTGCCCGCTGGTCATCCTGGCTTGTAACACTTCTTCAGCAAAGGCATTGAGAAGCATTCAGCAGACAGACCTTCCTCTCATTGCACCTGACAGAAGGGTGCTGGGTGTGATTCGTCCGACTGCTGAAACCGTTGAAAAATATACCCTTTCGAAGCATGTGGGAATTTTAGGAACGCCCGGTACAATCAATTCCGGGTCGTACCTGCTCGAAATTGAAAAACTATCCCCTCAACTTACCGTATTCCAGGAAGCCTGCCCAATGTGGGTTTCATTGGTAGAGAATGATGAGTTTAATAATCCGGGCGCCGAATATTTCATCCGTAAAAATGTTGAAAACCTGCTGGCCAGAGATCCACGCATTGATGCAATTATCCTGGGTTGCACTCATTATCCGCTACTGGTTGATATTATCAGAAAATTCATCCCATCCCACGTAAAGCTGATTTCCCAGGATAATATTGTTGCAGATAGCCTGATCGATTACCTTAACAGGCATCCGGAAATGAATAACCGGATCTCAAAACTCGGCAATATTCAATTCTTTACCACTGACAGTATAGAACTTTTTGAAAAAAGAGGAAGTGTATTTTTCCGCAAGCCATTTCATGCGGAGCAGATTGATCTGTAGTTGAATGAGGTCTTTTTAAATTTCGGTGTGATTATTATATTTACCACATAGTCACATAGAAAACATAGTAAGAAAACTACTTATACTAAATTGATATTATGGCAAATAACAAAATCATTATGTTAACTCAAGAAAATATAGACAGATTATCTTACAAAATAATCGGTTGCGCTATTGAAGTTCATAAAGAACTTGGACCCGGGTTACTCGAAAGCATTTATGAAAAGTGCCTGATTAAAGAACTAACACTAAATGGGCTCAAAATAAAGAGCCAGATTTCAGTACCGATATTTTATAAAGGAATTGAAATGAATTGTGACTTAAGGTTGGATATTTTGGTGGAAAATCTTGTCATTGTCGAAATTAAATCAGTAGAAACCATTCACCCCGTATTTGAAGCACAACTCCTGACTTATATGAAACTTCTTCAAATGCCAAAAGGAGTATTAATCAATTTCAATTGTAAAAATCTTTTTCATGACGGGCAAAAAACATTTGTTAATGAATATTACGCAAATTTGAATAAGACTTAATCACACTATTTTAATATAAAATATTTATTTTAAAACGCTATGTGTAACTATGTGACTATGTGGTAAATAATGACACGTATAAAACAAAATAATATTAACAGACTCAGAATGCAGTGTCATTTTTCCTGTTGTTCTGCCTGGCTTTCGTAATGGTCTCGTCAATGACATCCTGATCATTCTGACGGGAATACATATCAGCGATCAGGTGCCGGTATTTTTTATGAATATTACTTCTTTTCAGCTTCATCGACGGGGATAGCTCCCCGGTCAAAGGCGTCCATTCATCACAAACTATCCTGAAGCGTTTGACCTGTTCATGCAAGGCAAGTTGTTTATTCAGGGTGTAAATCTCCTTTTGTATTTCAGCCAGCACAGGTCCCTGGACGACCATGTTGCAGTTATCACGGTAAAGAATGTTACGCTCGGCACACCAGTTATGCAGATAATTAAAATTAGGTGAAATGATGATACTCACAAATTTTTCATTTTCACCAACAACAATAGCCTGTTCAATAAAAATAGATTCTTTCAGTTTGTTTTCAATGACTTGTGGAGCCACATATTTTCCTGAGGTGGTCTTAAATATTTCCTTTTTCCTGTCAGTGATCTTCAGGAATTTGCCATCTTCGAATATGCCTATGTCACCGGTATGAAACCAGCCTTCGTTGTCAATTACCTGTGCCGTATATTCCGGGTCTTTATAATAACCGATCATCAGGTTCGGACCTTTGCATAATATTTCACCATCATCCGCGATTTTAACCTGGACACCTTCCAGCACAAGTCCTACAGTACCAAATCTGAGCATACCTTTTACGGGATGATTGACCGATATCACCGGGGAAGTCTCAGTAAGACCATATCCTTCGAGAATCTGCACACCGGCAGCCCAGAAAATCTTTGCAAGTCTTGGCTGCAAAGCCGAACCACCTGAAACAATCAGTTTTACATTTCCTCCCAAAGCTTCTCTCCATTTATGAAATACAAGCATGTCAGCTATTTTCAGCCTGGTCTTGTACCATAACCTGTTACAAGTATCCGGATCATATTGCATACCAAGGCCAACAGCACCGAAAAATATTTTCTTTCTAATCCCGGTAAGACTTTTACCCAAAGTCATGATCTTATCATATACTTTTTCAAACAGCCTGGGAACCGTATTAAACCCATCGGCTTTTATTTCCCTGATATCATCCAGGATAGTACCCATGTTCTCGGCATAATAAATACTGATTCCCAGGTACTGGTAATGATAATTTACAGATCTTTCATAAATATGACAAAGGGGCAAAAAGCTGATGATCTTATGATCCTTGTTCAGGGGCTGAATCTTTGAGGTTTCGATGAAATTGGAAACCATATTACGATGACTAAGCATCACTCCCTTTGGCGATCCTGTTGTTCCGGAGGTATAAACAATAGTGAACATATCTTCAGGACGAATACCTGATTTCGTCCTTTCCAGTACTTCCCTGAATTTTTCTCTGTTGGCATGTCCTATTGTTAATATTTCCTTCCAGCGGTTCACACCTTCCACTTCGTTAAATGAATAGACAAACCGAATGGCAGGAATGGATGAAATGATGTCTTTCAGTTTCTGATAAATTGATTTATCCGAAATAAACAGTCCGGTCACCTCTGAGTGTTCAAGGATGTATTTATGGTCTTCGTCATTCAGGGTCGGAAAGACTGGAATATGAATGATACCGGTCATTGCCATTGCCATATCCGAAATATTCCATTCAGGGCGGTTGTTGGTGATGGAGGCGATTTTATCTCCCTTCTTAAACCCAAGTTCCAGTAAGCCATAAGCCAGATCATATGACATGCGGATATAATCATCTGAAGAGAATTTCTCCCAGGTTTTGTTCCGCTTCACGGCAAGCGCATCCTCTTTCTGGTACTTTTCACTGTAAAGGTCAAGCAGGTCAAAGGTCCGGGTTACTTCCATGTAAATTGATTTTATTTCAGCCAGTTGCTTCCTGTTATCAGAAACCAAAGTTCAATGATAAACATTATTGTTGTGGAATTGGTTTTGAATGGTCAAAATTTATGGCCAGACATTTGTGCTTCCATCTTTAACAAATGCAAGCTTTTCTTAAGGCAGATTATAATATGTTGACCAATGTCGTTTTGTTTGTAAAAATCAAATAGAACGCTGATGATGCAGATCGTTAAGATTATTTAAGATTTATCGGATATAAACGATTATCTGCGTTTATCCTATTTATCAGCGTTATCTGCGTTCCATTCTTAACTACACGACATGATACGTAACCGGAAATAGTTTTCAGGTTATAAAGCACAGCCATTTTATACTTGTACTCAGTTTTTTTGAGTTAATTTGCAGAAAAAAAATTGTAATGATGAAAAAATTATATCTGGTTATATTACTGGCAGTTATCTTTTTTAGTTTTGGAAGTGACAAACCGGCTTACAGGATATACAATCCAAAAGGCAAAGAAATGACCTATTCAGCCATGATTGAAGAACTTAAAAACGCAGACATCATCCTGTTCGGAGAACTTCACGATAATCCTGTTGTTCATTGGCTGGAACTCGAAGTTGCCAGGGAAATGTACAAAGACAAAAAAGACAGGCTGGTACTTGGAGCTGAAATGTTCGAAACTGACAACCAGGTCATCCTGAACGAGTTTCTGGATAGTACTATTGCAGAAAACAAATTTGAAGATGACGCCAGATTATGGAAGAATTACAAGACTGATTACAAACCTCTGCTGAACTTTGCTAAAAAGAACAAACTTAAATTCATCGCTACGAATGTTCCCCGTCGTTACGCAGCCGTTGTTTTCAGCAAGGGATTTGAAGGTCTTAACAGCTTGTCGGCCGATGCAAAAAAATTCCTTCCACCGCTGCCGGTAAAATATGATTCTACCCTTGCCTGCTACAAAAACATGCTTGACATGAAGGCAAGTAAAGGCATGGGTCCGCAGCATAATAATAAAAACCTACCCAAAGCCCAGGCGATCAAAGATGCTACCATGGCTTATAACATTTTGCAGAACTGGAAACATGGTAAGCAAATGATCCATTACAATGGTTCTTACCACAGTGATAACCATGAAGGAATTGCCTGGTACCTGAAACAAATGGATAAAAATCTTAAAATTGTTACTATATCATCTGTCTACCAGGATAATCTTGACTCACTTAAAAAAGAATCTTATGACCTCGGTGATTTTATCATAGCCGTAGAGGAAGATATGACCAGAACCAATTAGTCTGTTCATAATATTCAATATTTTGAATGATGAATATCGATTAACGATTTTTGATGTTATCATTAAATCAGATGATTACAAATACTTCATAAATCAAAAATCGTTGTTCCTTGTTCTTAAATCAATATCATTTACTTTAAAGACAGACACAAAGTATTACAATAATTCATATTTATAATTTTAAAATGATATTCACTCCCGAAAAATGCAGCATCAGGGATCAGAGAATGAAACCATTCATTGATCCGGATGAGTTATGGAAATTCATAAATAACACATCATCGACCAGAGAGCGCATTAGGGAAATTATTGCCAAATCATTATCAAAAGCAAGGCTCACGCTGGAAGAAACAGCAGTGCTTATCAACGCTTCTGATCCTGAGTTGATTGAAGAAATAAAACAAGGTGCAAGGACATTAAAAGAAAAGATATATGGTAACAGGATAGTTTTATTTGCCCCGTTATATGTAGGCAACAAATGTACCAATAACTGTAATTACTGTGGTTTCAGGACAGGGAATAAATCGGCCATCAGGATGACACTCAGTGATGAGGAACTGATACGTGAAGTGGAGGCTTTAGAAGACACCGGACAAAAACGTCTGATCCTTGTTTACGGTGAACATCCCGATTATTCGCCGGAATATATTGCACATACTGTAAAAGTTGTTTACGGTGTAAAAAAGGGAAACGGGGAAATAAGGCGGGTGAATATCAATGCTGCTCCTCTCGACATCGAAGGGTTCAGAATTGTTAAGGAATCAGGGATTGGCACATACCAGGTATTCCAGGAAACCTACCACCCGGAAGCGTATAAATGGTACCATCTTGGTGGCAAAAAGAGAGATTATGAATACCGGCTGACATCACTTGACCGGGCACAGGAAGCAGGTGTAGACGATGTGGGCATTGGCGCACTATTTGGATTGTACGACTGGCGTTTTGAAGTTATGAGTTTAGTCAGGCATACCAATCATTTTGAAGCATGTTATGATGTGGGGCCTCATACAGTATCATTCCCCAGGTTGCAGCATGCCTCAATGATCGATATGGATAAGAATTACCTGGTAAAAGACGATGAATTTGTAAGGCTGGTGGCCATTCTGCGTCTTGCAGTGCCCTACACGGGAATGATCCTTACCGCCCGCGAACCGGTGCATGTCAGGCGTGAAGTAATGCAGTTCGGTGTTTCACAGATTGACGGTGGCACAAAATTGGAACTGGGAACTTATTCGGATAAAAAGGAACATAACCAGGACCTGAACAAGGAGCAATTCCAGATCAATGATTCCCGTTCGCTGAATGAAATCATTGACGAACTGCTGGAAACCGGATATCTTCCTTCATTTTGCACTTCATGTTACCGTATGGGCCGCACAGGAGAACACTTCATGGAATTCTCGGTTCCCGGATTCATCAAACGTTATTGTTCGCCAAACGCTATTCTTACCCTGAGCGAATACTTATCCGATTATGCACCTGAAACGACCAGGCAGAAAGGCTGGCAGATCATTGAAAAAGACCTTGCCGATCTTGAAAAACATCACCAGGATGTTGATGAGATCAGGCGCCGAATTGAAAGAATCAAACAGGGTGAAAGAGATCTGTACTTTTGAATATTTTCAGGTTATTCAGACTATTTACTGTTAGACGCTTATTTCTGAAATCTTGACGTGTTTTGGTAAAAAATTCCAAAAAACAAATCACAAAAAACAAATAATGTACAATATCAAAATTTTAAATACGAAACAAACTATTTTGAATTTGTTATTTTGTTGATTGAAATTTATTTGTTATTTGTATTTTGAGATTTGTGATTTCTTGTTTGGTTCTGGCTTATCCAGGTTATGAATTTAGGAATATGTCTGAACTTTGATTAAAATGATTATTTTGATTACTATGATTAAAACAGGTAAAAGAATAATAATGTAATTATTCATTATAAAAGCTTACAGCCTAAAAGTCTACAGCCTATGTACCTGATTAGTTACAATTTTTTCTATTCAGCATTAAGGCTTTTAAGAATTTTACGGGCAAGAGGCTCCTTAATATCTGAGTGACGAGGGACTGTTTCTATACTACCTGTTTTAGGATTTATCCAGATGGAATGGGATGCTTCTTCTCTTTTTAGATAACAGCCAGCAATGCGCAGTTTTCTTTCTAACTCTTTTTTTTTCATCAGATAGATATAGTCTCTTGAATAACATCTGCAGGTAATCCTCTTTTGATGTCTTCAAAACGGTCTTCCAAAATTAGTGAAACCGCTTCTTTCAGGTTTTCCTTTGCTCCCTCAATGGTTTCCCCCTGTCCATTTGCTCCCGGTACTTCGGGACAAATCGCCCAATATCCGCCTTCCGGTGCAATTTCTATAATTGCTGTTAATTCTCCTTTCATAAATTTATACTTTTATCAATAATTTTCTTTTACGAAAATATGTATTATTTCTCATTTATATGCCTAAATTATCCAAGAAAAGCTTTCAGGTTTTGTAATAAATTATGTGATTCTTACTGATTTTCTTAACTTGAAAATTCTTGTATTACATCTTCTGCCGGTTTTTCTGTGAGTTCTGAATCAGGCTCATGAATAGCATTATTTTCTTCTGAAACTGAAGGCAGATTTTTCTCCACAGAAGAATATTTCATTTTTGCGAATATGATCAGCAATATCACAGATAAAATCAATATCCATGCCCAAAGGGGAAACACAGTTTTCTCACCGGCTGCATAGCTATGCATGCCTTTTGTGAAGTAATAATTAACTCCGGCAAAAGTCATCATTACACTTCCGAATCCCAATATTGAAGCGGCATTAAAAATAAACCTGCTTTTCAGCGCCGGAACCATTCTGAAATGAAGGATTACCGCATATGTCATAATAATGATCAGCGCCCAGGTTTCTTTGGCATCCCATCCCCAGTATTTTCCCCATGATTCGTTTGCCCATACTCCTCCGAGAAATGTGCCGACCGTTGCCAGTGAAATGCCCGCAATCAGTGCCATTTCGTTGGTATAAGTCAGTTCCGATGTGACCAGGTCAAGCCTGGTAAAATTCTTAGTATTCCTGAAAAGATAAAGCAACATATTTATAATTCCCAGGATAAACCCAAGCGCCAGGAATCCGTAACTGATAGTAATAACAGCCACATGAATGATAAGCCAGTATGATTTCAGCACGGGTTGCAGATTGGTGAGCTGAGGGTCGTAACTGCTGTGTCCGGCTGTCATCAGGACAATGAAGGCAAGTAAAGCGGTTGCGCCAAGAGTGATTTTTGAATATCGTATAAAGGAGAAACCTGCCAGCAGGCCTGCCCAGCCAACAAAGATCAGCGCTTCATAACCATTGCTCCAGGGTGCATGGCCCGACAGATACCAGCGGAGGATAAGTCCGAAGGTATGAAAAACAAAAGCTATGGAAAGCAAACTGATGAAAAATCCCTGCAGATATTTGATCAATTTACGATTGTCTGATCTGAAATTCTCAATAAAGGCAAGCGTCAGCAGAATCAGGCTGAGGATGCCGTACCAATCCCTGAGTTTATCAAAAATCTGTAGTTTATTGTATAAAATCTCATAATCTACTTTTTTTCTTGAGGGAAGAATATTAGCCTGGCTGCCCTCCCTCTGAATGGAATCAATCCGGCCAAGAATTTTGTCCGCAGATGAGTAATCGCCTGTCTCTGTTGCCTGAAATACACAAAAGAAATAATACCTGAGAACAATACCAAGATTCAATTCATCCAGCTTCAAATCTGCCGTTAAAGTTTTCAGTTTACCATTCAAGGGGAGATATGCCAGAGAATCATTTACACTAATCCACTTATTATCATTGGGTACCGGTGAGGGAAATATCCTGAGCATTTCACCATTCAGAGCGCTCATGAATACATTGATTCTTTCATCCGTTTTGATGATCTCCTTATCGAATGTATTTTGTTCAGATTGTTTTTTCCGGAAAGCTTTCTCGGCATAATCGGACAGCTTGTAATTTTTCCGGTCGTCGAGAAAATCATTGAATGATGCGTATTTACCTTTGATGCCAATTACATCACGAACTGCCTTATCGCTGACATAAATAATTTTCTGCTGTTTCCAGTAATCCGGGTCCAGCAGAATGTCCATGATCACCTGTAATGCATTGAGGTCACCCTTTCCGGTAGCATGGAAATCATCCATTCTCGAGATTTTGTGGAGCATATCAACTGCCAGGGTGTGCACAGGCTCAAATCGTCCGTCGAATGTCTGTACCACGAGGTGCCCGAATTTATTGGCTTGATCACGGCTTACAGGTCTCTGCATTTTTGTTTCAGGGTTCTGGCTATAACCACCTGATAAAATGACAAAAATAAATATACCGGCAGCCAGCAGTTTTTTCTTTTTAATGCGTACATCCTTAATTTTCCGGCTCAGTTGTTTAAATCTTGAATTTTTGCTGAGCATGCTTAAAATAAATCCGAGGGCAAGAAGAAGATAACCCAGGTACGAAATCCATGTACCCCAGAAATCATGATTCACTGAGAGAATTGTACCTTTCTCGTCTGTATCATAGGATGACTGAAAGAACCGGTATCCGCGGTAATCGAGAACATTATTCATAAATATGCGTGCATTCTTTTGGAGATTTCTTTTACCGTCAATAAGAGTAACTTCACTGGCATAAGATGAAGGGCTCATGGATCCGGGGTATCTTTCAAGAATGAATTTATTCAGCAGGATAGAGAATGGAAGCTGAACTTTTTCAGGACCATATGAAACATCGATCTTCATTCCGTTAATATTTATTTCACTGGGTTCCGGGCTTTCCTCATCTTCACAGATAACAGAAACATGCTTCTCTGTGCCATTGAATGATACATTCAGCACCAAAATATCATCACCTTTATGATCACTGCTGCCTTTCACATATTCAATGACCGCGTTTTTATAATAATGATTGAGTATGAATACATTACCAAGTGTACTATAAATCCTGCGTTCTTCTAATCTGGCAATTGTATCCTTACCAACTTCCTGAATACTATCGGCTTTCATTCCATGAGAAATGGTCCTGATCGTGTCCGGGGAAATCATGTATAGCTCATTGTCCTTTGTATAAATCCTGACTGCATTCTTTACCTTATTATTATTTAATGAGAAGGTCACCTTCCCGATTGTTTTGATTTCTCCGTTCATCAGTCTGAATGATTGACGATCCTGATGGCTGGCAAGCGTGAGTTCAACAATATCAGTACCGCCCTGACTGTTCCCGACCACCTTTTCTTCGGCATTCTTAATAAAATCGTCATATTGAATTTTAATCGGTCCATTTTGAGTCTTCAGTTCGGTAACAAAAGAATTGTTCAGGTACTGACTGATATTCATTTGCCTGCTAAGTTCATAAGTTTGTTTGTCATCGCTGGCGCTGACCTGCAGGTAAGGCAGTGAAGAATAGATGAAGTCAGATGATTTTCCTTCCCGGATATGCATAATGCCTTCCGAACCGAAATAGCGGGTCACACCTGCCCCAATAATCAGGATGATAAATGCAAGGTGAAAAATCAACTGAGCAATTTTGCCCCTGGTCGCCATGCTGTACTTTCCTATGTTCCCGGCAAAATTGATTGCCAGAAGTAGTATCACCAATTCAAGCCATTTTGAATTATAAACCAGGCTTCTGGCGGTAATAACATCATATTTTTCCTCAATAAATGTAGCACAGGCAATGGAAAATGCGAAAATCAACAATAGAACCAGGGTAGTTTTAGATGAGAAAAGAAGATCGGATATTTTTTTCATTTTATGATTAATTTCCTGTTTATTAATATTTTATATTAAGTGTTTATTTTGAATTTGTTAATCTAAATGATCTATTACAATTTTTCAAATTTTAACGCAATAGTCGCTAAAGACGCGCTAGATTAAAATAGAAATAATAAATATTGAATGTGAGTTATAATATTGTATGTGAGTTTTATATATTAATTACATCTGCGACTATTGCGTCTTTAGCGTTAAAAATTATTCCTCAGAAATTAGTTAAAAAATAATTTTAACAACAAATCCCTGATTTTGTTTGACATAAATTGCAAAGAATTAACAACCACATGATATTGGTCACATTATTGACAAAATAAAAACAGGGACTTGGAAAGAAAAGATTCTAAGTTACCATTTCTCATAATGAACTTTAGCCGGATCGAATCTGTCAGCCGGTTCTTTATGTTCTGCAGGGTAACCAACCGGAACAATGCAAAGAGGAATAATTTCGTCGGGCAGCTGAAACAGCTTTTTAAGATATCCAGTCCTTTCCTGCTTAGGATATACGCCAATCCAAACGGCTCCTAAACCCAGGCTCGCAATTTCAATCAGCATGTTTTCCGTTGCAGCCGAGCAATCGATCATCCAGTAATCAGGATACTTCTGGGAATTTAAATTGCCACAAACCATTATTGCCAATGGTGCTGTGCTGACCATGTCTGCATATGGGCTTACTTCCGACATTTTCTGCAGCATCAGTTTATCTTTCACCACCACAAAATGCCATGGTTGCTGGTTTCCTGCAGACGGAGCGCACATTCCGGCATCGAGGATCAACCGGATTTGTTCATCCGTCAGTGGCTGATCGGTGTATTTTCTTATGCTTCTTCTACTGAATACAGGATTCATGAATTTTTAATTTGTTATTATTCAGGTTATTTAAACTGTAGGCTGTTAGACTGTAGGCTGTTAGGCTGTAGGCTGAAGTTGTCAGTTAAAAGTTTATAAAGTTCATAAAGTTAAACCTAATGCCTATTGCCTATTTGCCTGGTTTAAAATCGAGTTCAAACTGATCGAAATTCATATTGAATGATCTGCGGTGAAAAGGTGTGATACCGAACCTGGCAATTGCCTGCCGGTGGAACAGGGTCGGGTAACCTTTGTTCTGCTTCCAGCCGTAATCAGGATAAAGCAGGTCAATTTCCTTCATGTAATCATCCCTGTAAGTCTTTGCAAGTATTGATGCTGCTGCAATCGAGAAATATTTTGAATCTCCTTTTACTATGCACTGATATGGAATTCCCTTATGTTTTTTAAACTGTGTACCGTCGATCAGCAAATATCCGGGATTGCTGTTCAGTTTATCAATGGCACGGTGCATCGCCATGAGGGTAGCATTCACGATATTGTGTTTATCTATTTCATGATTATCTGCTATCCCTACAGCCCATATCAACGCTTTCTGCTGAATTTCCTCCCTCAGTTCGTAGCGTATTTTCCCGGACAATTGCTTTGAATCATTGATGAGCGGGTGAGTAAAATTCTTTGGCAAAACCACGGCTGCCGCATATACCGGACCTGCAAGACAACCCCGTCCGGCTTCGTCAATACCGGCTTCAGTATACACCACCTGGAAATAACTTTTTAATTTCTGATTGTTCAATACCACCGGGTTTATATTTATTTCAGAATTACGAATTACGAATTACGAATATAATCAAATCATATTTAGTGAATTAAACAATAAGTATGTAATAAATAAATTTCGGTTTAATATAATTCCTTACCACAAATGTATACGAAAACCGGGAAATAAAAAAAGTCCCTGTTTTGCAAAAAACAGGGACTTTCTGATCAGAGATATCATTTAATATTTTTTCTCTTTGATACGGGCTTTTTTACCGGTGAGGCCGCGAAGATAAAAGATTTTCGACCTGCGTACTTTACCTTTTTTGTTGATCTCAATTTTTTCGATAAAGGGGGAAACAATCGGGAAAATCCTTTCCACTCCAACGTTACCTGACATTTTCCTGACGGTAAACGATTCAGTTATTCCTCCGCCCTTACGCTGGATGACCACTCCCCTGAAATTCTGTATCCTCTCTTTATTACCTTCAATAATTTTATAATGAACGGTAATTGTGTCGCCGCTATTGAATGCAGGATATTCCTTCTTTCCTGCATATTCCTGCTCCACTGCTTGCATTAAATCCATTCCTGTAAGTATTTATGTTTGCTAACTGCTTAAAATTTGAGCCCGCAAATGTAGAATATTTTTTAATAACAGAAAATTATTTTTATTTCGAAATCTATCTTATTAAATTGAAAGGCAATAGGCAATAGGCAATAGGTAATAGGCAATAGGCATTAGGCATTAGGCATTAGGCATTAGGCATTAGGAATAACATAAATAACTTTATTACTCTTTAAAATTTATCTGATGACTGATAATTTAAATCTATCGTCTAAACAAACTATTGCCTAGTGCCTAGTGCCTAATGCCTATTGCCTTTTAATGAGTCTCCTCACTTTTCATCTTATGAGCTTTCAAAATATCACCTTTGTCCTTTACGATTTTACGGTACCAGTCGTCAGGATATTGAGGATGATTGGGGTTGGCAGGCTGGGTATATCCATTGGTCAGGAACTTACCGTCCTTTTCCTGCATTACGTTTCCATCTTTATATTTTACGAACAGGTATTCACCCAGTTCACGCCAGCGGTTGACCGTCAATTCTCCCTGGGACACGGAATATTCTGTAATAAACTGGATGCCGAGTTTCGGATCCGCCTTGTACAATTTTGTTGCTGATTCATCTATTACCGGGGTATAAGAAGCAAATTTACCTTCAAGTTCAGACTGTACTTTCTGGATATCAACGATCATATCGCTATACCGTGTATATGCCCAATTGGCAACCAAATTAAAAACCCACCATGCAGAGTTCCAGGTAAATTCAAGCATACTGCCGTTCCCCTGCTGATAACTCTGCGGAACCTGTGTAATACCGCAATACATTGGAACATAAACAGTGCTGTAAGTATCGTCCACACCAAACCAGTTAATTCCACCGATGGGATTGGGCAGCCAGTTACGTGACTGAGCTATGAATGAGAAACCGGTCTGCTGAGTAGATACTGCCCTTTCATGAACATATTCGGCGCCATCAACAGACCAGGTCATCGGACGCCAGCGATACGGGCATTTAAACGGACCTGCTCCCACATCTTTGGTCATGTCAAAATCAGTTCCTTCAAAATGATCCCGCATCAGTTTCATTATATCCTGTGCAGTAAGCTTTTTGTCGGGTTTTATCCATAATGGCATCGGTTCAGCACCTTCAACTCCTTTTACATAATCCATCGACATTTTCATCGAAGGCGCTGCACGGTTAAAAAATGAATATACTCTTGATTCACAGAAGCGCAATGCCTCGTAAGTCAAAGGTGCATATGCATCCACAAAGCTGAAATCCTTGTCCTCTCCTTTAAAATAACCTCTTTCACGGGCAAAACTTATTACATCTTTTGCATATAGCGTATTCATGGTATCATTTTGAGGGAACTGCCTGATACGTGCCTGGTTCGCATGGGCTGATATATAACCATCCGGTAACCTGCGGGCTACCCAGACAGCTCCTTTGATGGTATTTTCTGCAGCATCGGCAATCTTTCCGCCGAAATTTTTCATGTTGCTTTCACCAATCAACTTTTTAAGTTCTTCATTAAAATCTTTTGTATGGGTGAAGCTTTTTCCTGTCAGTGTTTTTACTGATTTTAAAACATCAACCGGCAGGTTATCTTTTGTAAGTTGTTCAATGCTTTTTTTAGTGATCAGGTAAGTGCGGCCTTTGCCAATCAGGTCGACAAACCACACTTCGTTTGCATCAGAAACTGAAAAAGACTCGCCCTCGCTGCAATAACCATATAGATCCACGAACTTAGCCATGATATGAATAGCCTCCCGTGCTGATTTTGCACGTGTTAATGTAATATACATAAGGCTTCCGTAATCCATAACAGCTCCAGGCTGGGTGCATAATTCCTCGCGCCCGCCATATGTAGTTTCACCTATGGCCACCTGATATTCGTTCATGTTTCCGACCACCGAAAATGTGTGTCTTACCTCAGGTATCTTACAAAGAAATTTCCCGGTATCCCATTCAATTACATCACGCATGGCTCCCTGGGGATGATCCATAGCCGGCATAAAGTAATTGGTGCATGCCGAAGCGTGATTCAGCAAGGAAATTAATGCGAAACCTAGTACTACTGAACTGATAAAATGTTTTCTCATAGATGATTGTGATTAAAATAATTCAAACCGGGCAAAAATAAAAAAATAAACCTCCTTACGAGATTTTGCAAAATACTGGGATAAAAAAAAGCTCCCATAAGGAGCAATAATAAATCTATTTTATTCCTGGCAAGCGCTCAGCCTGATCGTTTCCTGGCAGGTCTCCCCATTCTGAAGGATAAGTACACCCTGGCCGCAATAATCAATACTCCCTTCACTGTCGGTCGCAACCACTTTAATAATTCCCTCATACTGGAAATCATAGGTCACTTTCCCATTAGCATCGGTGAGTTTGGGTTGTTGGGTATACTGGATCAGGTCAATCTGGGAAGTTCCTTCCGGAGGATCCAGATGTACCAATGCATTTACCACCGGCCAGGCTTTATTTTGTGCATCATACTTAACCACGTAAACAACCGCATTGGGCGATGCAGGAGATTTACATTTAGTAGCGCTGAATGTAAAAAACAATACTCCTGCTAATAATATGATTATGAACCTGTTCATTTATATTTCAATTATATTTATCTCTTATTGGAATAAAAAAATCGTCTTTTCAAAGAATTCACAATATTAGATAATATTTTTGTAAGCCAAAAATCTTTCATATGAAACGAAATTTACAAATTTTTATTTTACTGTTAACCGGCTTATTACCTTTTATTATTGGATCTTCATCAGGTATAGACGAAAAAGAACACATTGTGTTGCTTAAAACCGAATTTGGAAATGTAAAAATCAAATTTTATGATTCAGGGGGGAGATCCCGATTCACGAAATGCAAATCCTGGTGTCATATTAGGTAATGGTGGTCCTGATTATACAATTCCGGCTGAGTTTAATCCTAAACTTTTTCATAAGAAAGGTGCTCTGGCAGCAGCCCGTGAAGGAGATAACATAAATCCCGAAAAGGAATCTTCGGGTTCACAATTTTATATAGTACAGGGTAAAGTCGCCAATGAGCAGGAACTTGCCCTCACTGAGAAAAGAATTAACCAGAACCGTTCAAGTGATATAGTCAGAAAATTCCTGGCTAAACCTGAAAATACCGCATGGAGGTCGAAAATTGATTCCCTGCAAAGAGTAAAGAATACTGCAGAATTCAACAGTGTTTATAACAGAATACTTGAAATTAATAAAGAAGAGGTTAAAAAGCTGGGGGTTTTTAAATTCTCTGAAGAAGCCAAAAAAGCATATGCCACCATCGGCGGCACACCTCATTTAGATGGGAATTACACTGTTTTTGGAGAAGTGATCGAAGGCCTTGATGTCATTGATAAAATCGCTGCTGTGAAGACCGATAAAAATGACAGACCTGAACAGGACGTAAAAATGGCTATTGAATTTATTCAATAACCAGGAATATGATTTGAAAATTTGAAGATTTGAAGATTTGAAAATGTACTAATTTGATAATGTGTTAATGTGAAAATGTGATAATTCGATTATTTAATTGTTCGTTTGTTCGAATGTTCGTTTGTTCAATTGTTTAATATACATTGCTTATGCTTGATAAAATAAAGAAAATCCTTCATGAAGTCGAGAATTTTCGCTCAACAGATATTGAGGAGATTGAACAGTTCAGAATCAGGATGCTTGGCAGGAAAGGCGTCATCGGGGAGTTTTTCTCAGAATTTAAAGCTGTTCCGGGGGAACTGAAGAAGGAATATGGCGCCTGGCTCAACGAATTAAAGGAAAAAGCGACAGATAAAATACTGGCTTTGCGCAGCGCCCTTGAAAGTAAAGACAATAGCCAGACTGTAAGTGATCTCAGTCTTCCGGGTGAAACGGTATACCTGGGTTCCCGCCATCCCATTTCCGTTATCCAGGAAGAGATCATTGGCATTTTTTCAAGAATAGGATATACTGTTGAAGTCGGACCTGAAATAGAAGATGACTGGCATAATTTCTCCGCCTTGAATTTTCCGGTTGATCATCCTGCCCGCGATATGCAGGATACTTTTTTTATAAAGAAAAATCCCGACATAATGCTTCGTACACATACCTCATCGGTTCAGATACGGGTGATGCAAAGCCATAAGCCCCCTATCCGGAGCATATTCCCGGGTAGAGTATTCAGAAATGAAGCCATCTCAGCCCGTTCACATTGTATTTTCCACCAGGTTGAAGGTTTATATATCGATAAAAATGTCTCGTTTGCTGACCTTAAACAAACCTTGTTATACTTTTCAAAGGAAATGTTCGGCGAAGACACACAGATCAGGCTGAGGCCTTCATATTTCCCTTTCACCGAACCATCTGCCGAACTGGATGTTTCCTGCAATCTCTGCGGCGGCAAAGGTTGTAATCTCTGCAAATATACAGGATGGCTTGAAATACTCGGTTGCGGAATGGTTGATCCGAATGTATTGGAGAATTGTGGAATAGACAGTAAAGAATACACAGGGTTTGCATTTGGAATGGGCATTGAAAGGCAGGCATTACTAAAATATGGTGTTAAAGATATCCGGCTATTTTTCGAAAATGATATAAGATTCCTGAAGCAATTCCGGTCAGTGCTGAGCTCTTAAAGTATCAGGTATCAGGATGAATTACGAATTACGAGTTACGAGTTACGAGTTACGAGTTACGAGTTACGAGTTATTAAATAATTTATTCGTCGCTTCGTTCGCTCAGTTCGCCCCTTCGCTTCGTTCGTTCAGTTCGCCCAATCGCTTCGTTCGCTCAGTTCGCCCCTTCGCTTCGTTCGTTCAGTTCGCCCCTTCGCTTCGTTCGCTCAGTTCGCCCCTTCGCTTCGTTCGCTTCGTTCGTTCAGTTCGCCCCTTCGCTTCGTTCGCTCAGTTCGCCCCTTCGCTTCGTTCGCTTCGTTCGTTCAGTTCCTCAGGTATCTTCTGGTAATAAACCTTACCGGATACCATGCAGCAAGAAATCCGATGGTAAGAACGGTAAAGAAAACCATGGCAAAATCTTTAATCTGCATCTCTACCGGGTAGAATTTTACAATAAACGTACCTTTTCCGGATAATGGAATAAGTCCGATTTTTTCCTGGGCATAACATAATACGGCTCCGAGTAATAATCCGGCAACAGCGCCTGCCACGGATATCATCCATCCTTCGAAAAGAAATATCTCCCTGATTGATTTCATATCTGCGCCTAAACTTCTGAGAGTCTCAATGTCACGCTTTTTATCGATGATAAGCATGGTAAGTGAGCCGATTATATTGAACGAGGCTATGAAAAGTATGAAAGCCAGGATGATGAAACCCATCAGTTTTTCCGATTTCACAGTCTTGTAGATGAGCTCATGCTGCTGATATCGGTTTCTTACCAGAAATTTATTTCCCAAAATATCGCTTAGTTTTTTCTGTATCTCTTCCCTGTCGGCTCCTTTGGCCAGTTTCAGTTCCACTGCGGTGACTTCTCCGGTATATTCGAGCAGTTTACGCATAAAGCCGATAGGAACGATCATGTATTTACTGTCAATTTCCTGTTGCACGGAAAATATGCCCGATGGTCTGATCATTTCCGAATTGATGGCGCTTTCAGCATTCAGTGAAGCGATTCTCCCCCTTCGAGGCACATAAACTGCTATCGGGTCCAGCATATCGAGATTCAATGACAGAGCCGCCGCCACGCCATATCCCGCAAGGGCAAAATCCCCATCTTTTCCGTGCAGCAACATTTTTCCTTCTACCAGCATGGTATCAAGGCCGGTCATGTTCGAAAAATTTGTGTCAACACCTTTTACAGTAGCTACATACTCTTTGTTCCCGAACTTGCAAAGTGCATTCTCTTCAAGCACTTCGGAATAATTAATCACTCCCGGCAAATTCCTTACTTTTGAAAATGATGCTGAATCAGGACAGAATGTCTTGCCTTCCGCCAGAGTGATCCTAATATCGGAATCAAAACTGCTGAATAAAGATTTGATCAACACATCAAGGCCATTGAAAACGGAAAGTATGACTATGAGAGCCATAGTACCGACCGTCACTCCGACTATTGAAATACCAGAAATAATATTAATTACATTGGTCGACTTGCGTGAAACCAGGTAACGGCGGGCGATATAGAAAGGGAAATTTTTCAAGCCCGGGTTAATTTATTCATAAAGATATAATCC
>JAPLDU010000042.1:26805-42560 GCA_026391255.1 Bacteroidia bacterium
GTCATTCTTAATGGTGGGAATTGTCTTATTCTTTTCAAAATAGTCATACCCCTGTTTCAGGTTTTTCCAGAACGCCATCAGTTTTTTCTCCTTCTGGAATTTTTTCCTGAGCGACTCCAACCCAATCTCATCAAGTCGTGCCGGGAATATATGGACTGCGATATTTTTCTGGCCGTTGTTCTTTACTTCAAGTGCAAGTATGTAAAGTTCTTTTATGTTTTCATCGCCCATAGCAAAACAACCAATGGAATAACATGAACCATGAATGTTGATATCCCCTCCCGGATGCAGCTGGCTGCCAAGAATTTTATCTGCACTGTTGGGATAATCGAGCATGATTGATAAAAAAAACTCACTGTCGGGAATAAAACCAACAACATTATAGAAACCTTCAGGCAGTAATCCGTCACTCTCCCTGCGCTTAGGACCCAGAGCCATGGGTTTACGACAAATTTTATAGTATTTCAGGTACCTAAATTGCTTATCCGTTTTATTTTTTACCCAGACTTCAATCAGGCTTTCTTTTTTAAAAATCCTCAGAAACAGTTCCATGTTTTTCATATCCACCTTTATGGAATCCAACTGCCTCAGAAGCAACGAATCTTTCTGGGCATAGGCAGTCCTGACCCTCGGGTTTTTCATCTGTTCTTCCTTAATATTCTCTTTCTGTTTCGATCTGATCTGACAGAAAATATTTCCGGAAAAGAAAACCAGAGCTGTAAATATTATTAATCTGATCAAAAGCCTCATATTTTGTTATTTAGTCGCCTTTACGATGAGTCCGCTTCCCGTTCTGTGGGTTCCTCTGAGATCCAGATAATTAAACAAAAGACAGAATGGATAAGTAACCAGGTAGTAAAACGGTAAAATAATGAAAAACAATTTACTGACATTCAAAATAGTGATGGGATACTTCATAGATAGTTTCCAGGAAATCTTACCGGCTGTTCCATAAGAATAACGGGCTTCCACTTCCGAAAATCCTGCATTGAAAAGCTTTTTCCTGATATCGTCAATGTTATAACCATCTCTCACATGTTCATCGATGAACGATTCCCCGTGATCTTCGTGCACATCGCTTCCTCCCTGGTCAGAAGGAGTTGATATGAGCATCATACCGCCTTTTTTCAGGGATTTATATAAATTTCCAAATACCTTTTCATCTTCCGTGATATGTTCCATCACATCCACAGAAAGAATAAGATTATAAGCTTCCGGTTGTATAAAGCAAATAAGATCAGCATATTGAAAACTAACTTTATCCCTCTTGCCAATCTTTGTGAAAAAACGATTGCAATCATCAATCTGCTCGGTCTTGACGTCAATTCCGAGGATTTCCCATCCGGGATTAAAAGCAGACAAATAATAGCTGTACTGGCCGAATCCTGATCCTGCATCCAGTATTGAAATACCATCAGTTTGCTTTTTAGCCCAGTATTTTATTTCCCTTCTGATATGCCATGATCGCAGCAACAACATATCCAAAAGTTTATAAAATACCTTTCTCAGGAAGGGATTATTATTAAAAACCTTTCCAAGACTGCGTTTTATCGGGTCGTACTTCATTTTGTCATCAAAGTTAATATTTCTGTCTATTCAGGTATTTAGGCTGTAGACTTTTAGGAATTTAGCTGAAAGTTCATAAAGTTCATAAAGTTCGATTGAACATTCGATTAATGGAACTCACTTATAACTTTTCACTTATGCCTTTTGCCTAAAATTATTCAGCCTATCAGCCTACAGCCTTAAAACCTAATGCCTATTGCCTATTGCCTAATGCCTGCTAATGAATCAATTTATCTATTTTTTCAATATAATCCAATGAATCATCAATAAAAAAAGACAGTTCAGGCACAACACGCATCTGGTTTTTTACTTTCTGCCCCAGTTCGAACCTCCAGTGTTTATTATGATTGCAGATGGTCTCGTACAGATCTTTGGATTTCTCAGGAGGGAACAGGCTCAGATAGACTCTGGCAATGGCAAGGTCAGGACTGACCCTCACCACTGTTACACTCACCATGGCGCCGGGAACAAGCACACCTGTCTCTTTCTGGAATATTATTCCCAACTCCTTCTGAATCAACCTGGCTACTTTATTTTGTCTGATGGAATTCATGATCATTTATTTTGTTACTGATAAACATAAACGAAGATAAGAAGAAAATCTGATAATTTCAGACATTGTTGTCCGGTTAAAATGTGTGAGATTCTCCGCTTCGCTCAGAATGACAAGCTATCATGTTGATTTATAAGGATATGGGGTTACTGGAGGCTGTTATGCATTTAGCATATTGAAATTTAGTACTTGCAATGTTAGAAATAATCTACCTCATTTTACCCGAAATTCTACAGCCTGATAGCCTACAGTCTAAATGCCTAATGTATGATGATCAAATGTTTACTTATCTGGTCGGTTTATTTTCATTTGCCTTGGCATTTTGTATACTCACATTGAGTTCAAAACCAATGAGAAGTACCAGAGAATTAAAATACATCCAGACCAGTAATACCAGGATAGTCCCGATAGATCCGTATAATTTATTGTAGTTTCCAAAATTATTTATGTAATAGGAAAATCCTACCGAAGTTGCAATGGTAAGTAATGTAGCAAGGGTAGATCCGGCGGAGATGAAACGCCATTTGTCCTTTTTAACAGGAGCAAAATAATACAGGATCGAAATGGCAAAAAACAATAAGGCAAGGATGATCACCCATTTGCCGAATATAAGCAGGTAATATGTCCTGCCAACTTCGAGAACATGCATGTGAACCAGGTAGTTAATGACTGTTTCGCTGAATACCATTAAAATAACCGCTGTGGTGATAAGAATAGTCAGGATAATGGTCAGCACAATTGATAACAACCTCTGCGACATCCAGCTGCGCGTTTTCTGAATATGATATGAATTATTAAAAGCATCGATCATTGAACTTAAACCTGAGGTAGAGAAGTAGAGAGCAGCGACAAACCCGAAAGAAAGAAGGCTGCCTCTTCGGTTGGTAATAATATCCTCCAATGTGTCCTTAATAATTATATAAGCATTTACCGGTAATATGCTTTTAAGTAATGCAAGTATCTCGAACTGGAAGTCAATGGAAGAAATAAAAGGGATCAGTGTAAAAAAAAAGATGATGGCCGGGAAAAGCGCAATGAAGAAATTAAATGCGATGGAAGAAGCACGGGTGGAAATGGCCCCTTCCCACAATCCCCTGAAAAAAATGACAGTCACATTATAAAGAGGTACCTTTTCAAAGCCAGGCAGAGTAATGTGTTTTGATTTTTTATTGTTACACCTGAATTTGCGGATAAATAAACTTTCGAGTTTCCCTGCTTTACCTGTCATTTTCCCAAATATTAAATATAGGTCAGTTGACAGCTTTTAAACTCATATCAAGGCTTTTCACCTGATGTGTTAATGCCCCGACAGAAATATAATCAACCCCGCAAAGTGCATAATCGCGGATATTCTCCAGGTTAATCATACCGGACGATTCTGTTTCATAAATACCATCAATCATTCTTACCGCTGTTGCTGTCATATCAAGATCAAAATTATCAAGCATGATGCGGTGAATGCCTCCGGTTTTCAAGATCAGACCGACATCCGCCAGATTTCGGGCTTCAATTTCAATTCTGAGGTGGGCCAGTTCGGGATTATTCCTGAGGTATTTGTTTGTTGCCCTGATGGCAGCTTCAATTCCACCGGCATAATCAATATGATTGTCTTTTAGCATGATCATATCGTACAATCCCATACGATGATTTTCCCCGCCTCCTGTCCTGACTGCAAGTTTTTCAAAGAAACGGAAACCAGGTGTGGTCTTTCGCGTATCGAGCACTTTCGTTTTCAATCCATCCAGTTTTTCAACATATTGCCGGGTAGTAGTTGCAATACCGCTCATCCTTTGCATAACATTCAGCACCAGTCTCTCAGACTTAAGAATTGACTGAGCCAATCCATCCACTTCAAATGCTATGTCACCGGTTTTTACCGAATTACCATCCTGCATAAAAACTTCAACAAATATGTTCCTGTCAATCTTCCTGAAAATAGAACAGGCCACAGATATTCCTGAAATAATCCCTTTCTGCTTGATCAGCAGTTTAGCTTTTCCTTTTTTATCAGGAGCAATACATGCAATAGAGGAATGATCACCACTGCCCACATCTTCGCTTATAGCGTAAGAAATAAAATAATCAATTGCTTGAGGAAGTTTAATTGCCGAGTTCATAAAAAGTTTGTAAAGTCTTTAAGTTCATAAAGTTTATAAAGTTTGTAAAGTTAAAAGTTCTATATGTTGCAAGCTTATCATCAACTGTTTAAGTAATCAAAATATTAAATAGATATTAACACTATTGTCCGGAAATAATGACAAAACAAAATTTAGTTTCCTTGCTGCACTTCGCTTCGCTCAGAATGACAAGCATTTAAGAGGTGGAATAGTGGGGTTACTGGTGGCGAAGTCTCCAGTAACCCCACTTCCTTATCACTTTACAGAACAGCTTGTCATTCTGAGCGAAGCGAAGAATCTCAAACATTTTAACCGGACAACAGTGATATATTAATAAGTGAGGAAAATCTAAAATCTTGTAATAATTTGTATTTTAAAACTTTATAAACTTTCGACTTTATAAACTTTATGAACTAATTTATTCGATTTCTTTTTCAATACGAAATAGATTAATTAGCTGATATTCATTTTTCTTTTTCAACAGGAAATATATCCTGTATTTTCCGGCAGCAGTATTCATGGTTCCGACCACGAAGCGGGCATCCTCAGGTCCGCCTTTGTGTTGCAAAGTAAAGCCTGCCGGTTTATTCTTCGAGAAAAAATCACTTATAATAGTCTCAGCCTGTTCTTTGCTGTATACCTCATCCTTGTCAGGAATTACAATTTCAATGCTGCTGTTGAAATATTTTGCCAGTGCATTCGCACTGCCTGTCCGCAATGCATTTGCTATTTCGTCGGATGCATCTTTAATCTGGCTATGAGCTATATGAGTCATGCCTGTTAAAAATAATACCAGCAGGAAAAAAAAACAGACTTTCATATTATTGCAATTTACAATGAATCTGGATCAAAAACCGAACCATAAAACCGATAATCATTTTAACAAATATACATGGATTTTATAAAATATGAAATGAAGGTGAAAGTTTATAAAGTTTGTAAAGTTTGTAAAGTTCATAAAGTTTAAAGTATTGTAACTACTCAGGCCTTTAAGTTGTAGGCTTTTAGACTGTAGGATGATAGGCTGAATAATTTTAGGCAAAAGGCATAAGTGAAAAGTTATAAGTGAGTTCCATTAATCGAACTTTATAAACTTTATGCACTTTCTGCTAAATTCCTGACAGTCTATAGCCTAAACAACCTGAAAATTTACTGAAGATTTACTTTCAGGTTTAAATTCTGATTTTAATTCACTATTGTCCTGTAAAAATAACAAAACAATCCTAAGTTTCCTCGCTACACTTCGTTTCGCTCGGAATGACAAACATTTAAGAGGTGGAAGAGTGGTGTCACTGGAAGCATCGCCTCCAATGACACCACTCCCTTATAAATCAATAGAACAACTTGTCATTCTGAACGAAGCGAAGAATCTCAAACATTTTAACCGGACAACAATGATTTTATTTATATTGCAGCTTTATTTAAAAATTAAGATGAATTATGATCAATCTTGCAAACAACTTAAAAAAGATCATCAGCGATGAGGACAGCACACATATCTGGCAGTTCTCACGTGTAGGAGGTGTTAACAGGGTTAACCTGGAAACCGGAATGGACCTGGTTTCGCTGGAACATCTTGACCAGAAACTCTGGACTGCCCTGAGTTGCCCTGTTCACGGACTTGAAATTGATCCAAAAACACTTGAATATATTGATAATGACAAGGATGACAGGATACGAGTTCCTGAAATTCACGAAGCGGTAAAATGGCTGACGTCCCTAATAAAAAACCCTGACAATCTGGTTAAGGAAAATCAAAGCCTGCCCTTATCCGCCATTAATGATAGCACAGAAGAAGGGAAAAACTTACTTACATCAGCCAGGCAGATTTTATCAAACCTGGGGAAGCCTGACGCTGATGAAATTTATGTGGAAGAAACATCAGACACTGTTCAGATTTTTGCAGATACAAAATTCAACGGCGATGGTATTATAACTGAAGACTCTGCTGATGATGAAAATATAAAATTGCTGATCAATGATATCATAACCTGCGTCGGATCAGCAACTGACTTAAATGGAAAACAGGGCATTTCGACCGATCATATCGATGATTTTTATAATAACTGCGAGGATTATTCAAACTGGTATGCCAAAGCCGAAGCCGACATTGACAGAATATTGCCATTCGGGGATTCTACGGCAGAGGCTTTTGCAGCATTCAATACTATTAAATCAAAAATTGAGGATTATTTTCTGAGATGCCGGCTGGCTGAATTTGACCCTGATTCCATTGATATATTAAATTCTCTTAATGCCAGGTACGAAGAAATCAGCGCAAAGGAGCTGACGACTTGCATGGATGAAATAACCAGCTTCCCACTTACAAAGATCAAAGCAAAAAAACCACTTCCGCTGAAAGAAGGAATTAACCCCGCATGGGAAAAGGCATTGAACAGTTTCAGAGAATTAATCATTGACCCTGAATTTCCTGGCAAAGAAATTCTGACAGAAGAAGAATGGGAAACTATCAGTCATAAATTTGATGATTACAGCCTCTGGCAATCAGAAAAAAGTGGCAGTGCTGTTGAAAAAACAGGATTGGCAGGTATTCGTGAATTACTCAGAGGCAACACAAAAGAAATTTTATTTGAATTGGTCGACAAGGATAAAGCTCTCGAAACCAATACCAATAACATCTTTCTGGTAGATAAATTAGCAAGGTACTATCGCGATCTTTACTCATTACTTAAAAATTATGTGACTTTCTACGATTTTTATTCACCTGACACTAAAGCAATTTTTCAGACCGGCAGCCTGTACATCGATCAGCGCTGCTGTGATTTATGCATCAAAGTAAACGATATTGGCAAACACAATACACTGGCCGGATCAAGCGGGATATGCCTGCTTTATTGTGATTGCTGGTCAAAAACATTAAATGAAAAAATGACCATTGTGGCTGCTTTGACCGATGGAAATATTGATAACATTACTGTCGGCAGAAACGCCATATTTTACGACCGGAAAGGAAACGACTGGGATGCCACCATAATTAAGATCATTGATAATCCTATAAGTATCAGGCAGGCTTTCTGGTCTCCCTACAGGAAAGTTTCAAAGTTTATTTCTACACAGATTGAAAAAGTGGCATCGGCAAAAGACAAAGAAGTACATGCTGCTGCAACCTCCCATATTGAAAAAACCAGCAATAAAATAGATAGCGGAATAACAGAGTCAGTAAAATCAACGCCTGCGGTGCCTGCACCGGCTCCGGCTCCTGTTTCATCTCCTGCGGCTGCTCCCCAGCAACCTTTTGACATTGGAAAATTTGTCGGTATCTTTGCTGCTATCAGTCTTGCACTTGGAGCAATAGGATCAGTCATTGCCTCCATTTTAACGGGATTTTTTGGACTTGCGTTATGGAAAATGCCCCTGGCTATTATCGGAATTATTATTGCCATTTCAGGACCATCCATGATCCTTGCCTGGCTTAAACTCCGAAAAAGAAACCTCGCCCCGCTGCTCGACGCAAACGGATGGGCGATCAATGCCCGTGCTACTATTAATATTCCTTTTGGAAATACTCTCACTCATATTGCCAGTCTGCCGGTAAATTCAAAATTGAACCTGATTGACCCATTTGCAAAAAAAAGAAACCCTCTCATACCAATTATTCTCATTGTTGTTGTGGTTCTTGGTATTGCGGCTTATTTTTTGTGGCATTATAAACTCATTGAAAAGTGGGATATTTTATAATATGATTATTACCCGAAAAAACAAATAATGTCAATTATAAATAAAACATATTCAGTTTTTTCCGGCCTATTGATTTTATTTTATGCTCAACCCTGTCATTCTGGTCCGTCTTTTAATACAGATGACCCGCAACCTGTTCAGCTTAATCATTGGGAATATTATCTTTCTTCAATAAATACATTTAAACCTGGCATATGGTCAGGAACATGTCCTCATTTTGAAGTAAATTACGGATTAATTTCCGATGTGCAGGTGCATCTTCTATTGCCGCTAAATTACTATTACATCCCGCATCATAATATTGATTTCGGCTATGCTGATACTGAGTTTGGCGTGAAATACCGCTTTGTTCAGGAAACAAATAATTCTCCTCAGATCGGAACCTTCCCCATTTTAGAAATACCAACAATAAAAAATGATGAATTCAGCGATAGGTCAGTTCAAATATTTATTCCAATATGGATACAAAAATCATGGAATAAATTTACAACTTACGGGGGAATTGGTTATTTGATAAACCCGGGTTCAAACAATAAAAATTCAGTTTTTTCAGGATGGGAAATACAATATGATTTTTCAGAGTTTGTCACACTCGGCGGAGAACTTTATTATCATTCTGCTGATTCTCAGGATAGTAAATCAGTTACTGCATTTAACATCGGCGGGTCAATTAATGCCAGTTCCATAACCCATTTTATATTTTCAGCAGGTCATAACCTGACAAACGAAAGATTTATCAGCGCCTATGTTGGATTATTGTTTACAATATGAATGATGAGTGATGAGCTATGAGCTATGAGTTATGAGTTATGAGTTATGAGTTATGAGTTATGAATTATGAAATATGAGTAACTTATGCCTTATGCCTTACGACTTACGACTTATGCCTTTTCCATTCTGAACAACATGAATAGTTAATATCAGAATAATTTTATTCTGAATGAACCGTTTATCAAACTAATACATAGTAAGGAACATAAATTCATGAGCGTAGCTGATTTTCTGAAAAGCAAAGTATTTTTTAAGCAATTTTTCTATTCAGTATTGATTTTCTTTTCATTACTGGTCATTGCACTCATATATCTTTCAATATATACTCATCATGGTGAAACCATTCCTGTTCCTGACTTCAGAGGATTAAAAATCAGTGAAGTCAGGGATATTGCTGCAAAGAATTCACTTAATTACCAGATCATTGATTCAGCTTTTCTGAGCAAACACAAAAAAGGTACAGTGATCGACCAGAATCCACCGCCTGATTTTAAAGTGAAGAAAAACAGGACGATATTTCTTACTATCAATGCTTTTCAGACAGAAAAGGTAAAAATGCCTAACCTGGTAGGTTTATCGCAAAGGCAGGCAGAAGCAACCATTGAGAATCTTGGACTGAGGGTTGGGAAAATAGATTACATACCCGATCTGGCAATAAATAATGTTCTGAAACAAAGATTTCGTGACAATGACATTCCTGAAGGGAGATCAATTGAAAAAGGATCCGTCATTGACCTGATGCTTGGAAAAGGGATTAGTGAAGAAGAAACCTTCGTTCCACATCTGACAGGACTGACAAAGAATGAAGCCCGTATTCTTACGGAAAATGAGATGCTTCACATCGGAGCTATCATTGCAGATGGTAACATCAAATCATCAAAAGATTCGGCCAATGCAAAGATTTATAAACAATCACCTGCCTGGAACAGGAATCATGTTGTCAGGCTGGGCACTGCCATTGATGTTTGGATCACACTTGATGAAGCGAAAATTCCTTCTGACAGTATTAAAGATATTGAAAAATAATAAAAGAAATAACAAATGAAACTCAATATACCTACTACCTGGTTTTTCATTATATTCAGTACATTAACATTTAGCTCATTTGCACAGGAAGTACTTATTCCGTTGCAGGTCAACCCCGTAATAAAGAAGTACCGGAAAGACCATCCTGAAAAACTCTTTAAAACTTTCGAAAGCGGTGATACATTGAAACTTCCGTTTAAGGATGATTTTTCAAACTATTCCGGATATCCTGCTGATTCATTATGGGATGACAAGGATGCCTTTGTAAATACCGGATATGCGTACAATCCTTATTCATTAGGTGTTGTAACTCTGGATGCCATTGATTCCATCGGAGACATGTACTACCCTGTTGCCGGCTCATCACCTTTTATTGCTGACCATCTGACTTCTAAACCAATTGACCTTAGTCCATATCATGCCTCCGACTCAATTTACCTGAGTTTCTATTACCAGCCTCAAGGACTTGGTGATGCTCCTGAAAGCACAGATTCACTGATCCTTGAATTTTATTCACCTCTTACCAATAGCTGGTATCCCCAATGGAAAAAACCCGGAACTTTGCTCCAGAATTTCAAGTTAGTAATGATCCCTGTTTTGTCTGATACTTTTCTTCTGAAAGGGTTTAAATTCAGATTTTACAACTATGCAAGCCTCACAGGTATTTTCGAATCCAGTTGGGCCGGCAATGTTGACATGTGGAATCTTGATTATATATACCTGAATAATAACCGTTCAGATACTGATACCATTATGCGTGACCTGGCTTTCACCGCACCTCTGAAATCCCTTTTGAGGCATTATGAAGCAATGCCATGGACACATTACCAGAACAACCACTCAGAAATGAACAACGCTTTTCCTATCTCATTTCAGAATAATGACAGCATTATTAGAAATGTGTACAGGAACTTTTCATTCTACGATCTGGTTAATCATAAAATAACATACACAACAACCGGAGGAGCTATCAACTTTCCCCCATTTGCCAGTACTACTCTTGATGTTCCTATTTCATATATTTACGATTCCGTTTACACTGATCATGCTGAATTTGTGGTCACTGCATTTTTTTCTAGCACAGGTGCAGCTTTTGATTTTACAAGGAATAATGACACGCTCCGTTACCACCAGGTTTTTGATAACTATTATGCATATGATGACGGTTCATCCGAAAACGGGTACGGCTTAAGCGGAGAGGGATCCCAAAACGGACAGCTTGCCTATCAGTTCACCAACTTTAAAACATCTGATACACTGCGTGGAGTCGATATGTACTTTAACCAGACCCTCGATTCAGTGAGCCAGAAATATTTTTTTCTGACTATCTGGGATAATGATGCTGTCAACAGCCAGCCTGGTTCTGTTATATACAGCCAGATAGGCGCCAGGCCACTTTATGAGGACAGCCTGAACAAATTTCATACTTACCTCCTCGATACACCACAGGTTGTACCACAAGTATTTTATGTCGGCTGGATTCAGACCACTACTGATCTGCTGAATGTCGGATTTGACCGCAACAGGTTATTAAATGACAGTAATATCGCCAGTTGGAAAAATCCCAAGATTTATTTTAACATAAGTGGCGCATGGCAACATTCATCATTTCCGGGAGCTTTGATGATCAGGCCTTTATTCGGGAAAAAAATCATTCTTAACCAGATTACTCAACCCCTGGTTGTGAATAAACTGACCATTTTCCCTGACCCGGCAGCAGATATGGTAAATATCCGTTATCCTGAATTATCAGGAAATATCATGGTCAAAACCACAATCAATGATCTTTGCGGAAAAACAATTATAAACTTTAATACCCCGGTTCAATCCATTGATGTAAGCCATCTGAAAAATGGTATTTACTTCATTAATATCTCCACCAGCCAGGGCATTAACTACCGGAGTAAGTTTATCGTTATTCATTAGCATCTGTTCATCTCAAAGAGTAGGCCTTACGAATTACGATTTACGAATTACAAATTACGATTTACGATTTACGATTTACGATTTACGATTTACGATCCGCCTGAGGCGGAACGAATTTCTCTTTACTTCTTATTTCTTTTGACTTATAACTTATGACTTATAACTTATGACTTATAACTTATGACTTATAACTTATGACTTACGACTTATGACTTATGACTTATGACTTATGACTTATGACGCTGCAGAGAATCTGGCTGATCCCGATATACAGGATGAACAGGAATTATTTGAACATTTCAGTTTTGTTGTAGATCCGGGCCAGGGCAGTGACCGTATTGACCGCTTCCTGGCAAATAAAATACCGAATGTTTCCCGCTCAAAGATACAGGCCGCCGCAGAAGCGGGATGTATCCTTGTTAACGGAACCCCCGTCAGGCAAAGCTACGGTATAAGACCCTGCGACCAGATTTCAATCATGATGACTGTTCCGCCACATCATTTTGAACTGATTCCCCAGGATATCCAGTTAAATATTGTTTATGAAGATGACTCTCTGCTGGTTGTGAATAAGGAAGCGGGAATGGTGGTTCACCCTGCTTTCGGCAATTTCACTGATACGTTGGTAAACGCACTCGCATTTCATCTCAAAAATCTTCCATTATTTGCTGGCGGGGAAATCAGACCAGGCCTGGTTCACCGCATCGATAAAGATACCTCCGGCCTACTGGTGGTAGCTAAAACTGAATTTGCCAAAATGCACCTTGCCCGGCAATTTTATGAGAAAACAACCGAACGGAAATATTCTGCCCTTGTATGGGGAAATTTTGATGAAAACAATGGTACAATTACCGGTAACATTGGCAGGCATATGAAGAACCGCAAGATCATGGCTGTTTATTCCTCAGGAAATTATGGCAAACCTGCTGTTACACATTACCAGGTATTGGAAAAATTTGGTTATGTTACTCTTGTTGAATGCAAACTTGAAACCGGCAGAACCCACCAGATCCGTGTGCACTTCAGGTTCATCGGACATCCTGTGTTTAACGACAAGGAGTACGGCGGAAACGAAATCCTGAAAGGTACAACATTTTCGAAATATAAACAATTCATCCATAATTGCTTTACTATGATGCCCAGGCAGGCACTGCATGCAAAATCACTTGGTTTTTCTCATCCGGTGACCGGTGAAAGAATGTTTTTTGATTCAGAACTCCCGGAAGATATGGAATCTGTGGTCGCAAAATGGAGGCACTATTCTCTGTATAACGAAAAATTGATTTGAAGATTTGAAGATTGAGCTTACTCCGAAAAGTAATCGTAAAAATATCAATTATCACTTCCTTAAGGTATTGTAAAGTCAAATCGCTGAAATATAGTGCTTAAGCTAAATTTATTTTAGAAATATTTACATATAGGTGTGGACTCAACAATCGAACGAACATGTAAATAACCATAACTTCACATTACCACATTGTCACATTGTCACATTATCACATTATCACATTATCACATTGCCACATTGCCACATTACCTTATTATCACATTATCACATTGTCACATTTCCACATTATCACATTACCACATTGTCACATTCTTCATCCCAGCGCAAGGTCAGCAGCGGCCATCGCATGAATCGCCGTGGTATCGAAAACCGGCATATGAACATCAGGTTGTTTGATAAGTAAAGGTATCTCGGTGCAGCCAAGAATGATCCCCTGAGCTCCTGCGATTTCCAGTTTCTCAATAATATTTAATATTTTGTTTTTAGAAGATTCTTTTATCTCACCTGCAAATAACTCGCTGAATATTAAGTCATCAATATAATTTCTGTCTTCTTCGTCCGGTATCAGAACTTTAATACCTTGTTTTGCCAGTCTGTCTTTATAAAAATCCTGCTCCATGGTATATTTTGTACCCAGCAAACCAACACATTTAAGTGATTTTTCCTGTATCTTACTTATGGTAACATCCACAATATTCAGCATGGGAATGGAGATATTATCCTGGATCATATCAGCAAAAACATGAATAGTATTTGCACAAAGAATTAAAAAATCAGCACCGCCCTTTTCCACGGAATGTGCTGCACTGATAAGGTAAGCGGCCATTCCTGCCGGGCTTTTTTTAAACAACCCCATCACTTCCTCAAAGTCAATGGAGAACATGACGATTCTTGCCGAATGATTTAAACCAAGTCGCTTATTTACTTCCTGGTTAATAATACGATAATAATCGATGGTCGATTGCCAGCTTGTCCCTCCTATCATTCCAATTGTTTTCATTATCTAATAAATATATATTCAGTTTATTAATCATCAGGATCATTTATCCTTAGCAACTTTAGCGCCTCTTGCGTTAAAAATAAATTCCCGAAAAAATCATTGAATTAACATTCCGTTCAGTATTACTGTATCAACAAGGTTGCTCCCATAAGCATAAGGCAGGTACTCAATTGAAGGTACTGGTTTAGTAATAAATATATTGGCAACTTTTCCCCTGGCAATACTGCCATGCGTATCACTGATACCCATTGCATACGCACCGTTAATGGTCACGGCATTTATTACTTCTTCCGGGAGAAGCCTTAGTTTCACACATCCCAGAGACATTATAAATTTCATGTTGCCGGAAGGTGAAGAGCCAGGGTTAAAATCTGATGCCAGGCAGATTGGCAGACCGGCATCTATCATTTTGCGGGCAGGAGGATCAATCATTCCCAGGAAAAATGCAGCGCCGGGCAGCAAGGTCGGCATTGTACCTGAATCAAGCAGGCATGCAATTTCACGATCCCCCGTATATTCGAGATGATCAACAGATAAGGCATTATACTTCACTCCAGCCTGAATTCCACCAGAAAAGTCAAGTTCATTGGCATGAATTTTAGCCCTGAGGCCATATTTCATGCCTGCCATCAGGATACGCTCTGTGTCTTCAATGGTAAAGAAACCCTTGTCGCAAAAGACATCAATAAAATCGGCCAGTTCATCAGAAGCTACCTGTGGTATCATTTCGTTAATGATCAGATCGATAAAATCGCGTTGCTTTCCTTTAAATTCTTCAGGAACGGCATGTGCTCCCAGGAAGGTAGATCTTATGGTGACTGGTGTCGTTTCTTTCAGACGCCTGATCACACGAAGCATTTTCAGTTCGTCCTCTGTATTTAGTCCATAGCCACTTTTGATCTCAACTGCTCCTGTTCCTAGGCTGATGATCTCGTTGATCCTTTCAAGTGACTGCCGGTAAAGAGATTCTTCAGATGTTTCGTGCAATAACCTGGCTGAGTTCAGAATACCTCCTCCCCTCCTGGCAATCTCTTCATAGCTGAGCCCCCTGATTTTATCGATGTATTCAATCTCCCGGCTACCGGCGTATACAAGGTGTGTATGCGAGTCGCAAAACGAAGGGAACACCAGTTTACCAATTGCATCCAACAGCTCAAATTGTACGGATGAGAAAGTCCCTGAACGTTGAAATTCTTTGAGTCCGCTCATCGGTCCGAAGCTTTCAATGAAACCATTGGAGATAAAAAGAAATGCATTGTCAAGAGTTTTCAGCGCAGACATTTTGTGACCTTCAACAAAATCAACCGGGTTGTCTTCCACCTGTACCAGTGATTTAATATTTATGATCAGGATGTTCATAAAGTTGAATTTTTCGGCTAAGATAGAGATTCCTGTGATCATTATTCCGGTTAGCCAAATGACAGAACAGCAAAATTCTTACATTTGTCATCACAAAAAACGTGACAATGAAAATATCTTACAACTGGCTGAAAGAATATATTGATACAGGCAAAAACCCTGAGGAAATCTCAGGTATTCTTACCTCCACAGGACTGGAAGTGGAATCCATTTCCCGTTTTGAAAGTATAAAAGGTGGTATGGAAGGACTGGTGATCGGTGAAGTACTGACATGCAGCAAACACCCGGATGCCGATAAACTGAGCCTGACAACGGTGGATATTGGTAAGGGAGAACCTTTACACATTGTCTGCGGGGCTCCGAATGTAGCAGCCGGACAGAAAGTTGTAGTGGCAACTATCGGTACCAGTTTGTTTATGGGCAATGAGGTGCTGAAAATCAAAAAGTCAA
>JAPLDU010000123.1:0-29750 GCA_026391255.1 Bacteroidia bacterium
CGTGAAGACAAATTTTCTGTAGAATTCAGCAAATTAATCTGCAGCGGTGACTTTTCTTTGATTACTTTCTTTTGGTAGTTGCAAAAGAAAGTAATAATCAATATCTTAGAGTAATACTGAAAAGATGTGTATAAAGAGTAGGTCTTAAGGCCGGGGTTATTACAAATTACTGGTATTCTAGGCTTTAGCCCTGATTGATATTTTTACGAATACTTTTCCGGGTAGACTCAAATTATAAAAAATTATTTGCAGAATAAATCTGAAATATTCCCAACTTATTTTAGTAATTTTGTCTAACATTCAGAGAAAGAGAAATAAATTATATCCTTTCTGTTTGTTATCTTTATCGTAAAAATTAATGTTTTATAATATGAAAAATGACAATCGTAAACTATCGTCCTCAACACTAAATAAATCACTTTCTATCTTATCTTTTGTTAAGTTTTTTATTCTTTTCATGATTTTTCAAGGTTCATCATGTCTTTATGGACAGGGACAGGCTAATATCTGGTATTTCGGACATCATGCAGGACTTGATTTCAATAGCGGGTCACCTATAGCACTAACCAATGGCAATATTAATAATAATGATGGATGTGCGTCAATTTCTGATAGCAATGGTAATTTATTATTTTATTCTGATGGATTTGAAGTTTGGAATGCTAACCATAACCTTATGTCAAATACATTGACCAATTCACCGGGTGGCATTCTTCATGGAGGGTATACTCCTTCCCAACTTGCAATAATTCCCCTTCCCGGAAACTATGATTATTACTATTTTTTCGACATTGACATCGGTGCTGTAAATGCTTATGGTATATCCTATTCACTGGTTGATATGACTCTTAACAATGGGCTAGGTGACATTGTACTTTCACAAAAGAGTATCCCTTTATATTATCCACCTGCTCCTAAGATCACAGCTGTACGACATAAAAATGGAAGGGATGTCTGGGTAATTACCCATGAAATGAATACCAATAATTTTCGTGTATATTTGATAACTGATGCGGGATTAAATCCAAATCCTATAATAACCAGCATCGGTGTTGTACCGATTAATTTGCTTGGAGGAGGATATATTAAGGCGTCTCCTGATGGAAAAAAAGTTGCTGTAGCTCACAACCTTAGTTATGGACATTTCATATTAAACATTTTCGATTTCGATAATTTTACAGGATTACTTTCAAACTGTATAAGCGATAGTGTAAATAATTGCTACGGTGTAGAATTTTCGCCCGACAGCAAATTGCTATATGTATCACAATTTTATTCCTGCGATCCGCCCGGCGATATTTTTCAGTACAATCTTACAGCCGGAACACCTGCTTCAATATTAGCTTCAAAGATTATTATTGCTACCAATCCATCTGACTGTGATCCGAACAATTCAGATAATACATTTGGTGCAATGCAATTGGCTCCAGATCATAAGATTTATATTGTGAAACAGGAACATTCATTTTTGAGTGTCATTAATTACCCCGATAGTATTGGACTAGCCTGCTCCTATGTTAATGATGCATTATCCCTTGAAGGAAAAACAGGCGGCTTAGGATTGCCAGGCTTCCTCAATTATGATTCTATCCCTTTTTTCTCCTTTCATCATGTATGTTTCGGCGACACAACCAGTTTTGAAATCCATAATTTAACAGGTATCGATTCAGTACATTGGAATTTTAATTACCCTCTAATATTACCGGGCTTTTCATCGACTTTAATAAATAATGTTCATTTTCAATATCCTGCATCCGGACCTTATAATGTATGTCTTGTTGCATATATTGGTAGTATACCTGATACCATTATTCAAACACTGAAAATTTATGAACCACATCTTATCTCTACATCTGCCGACACCAGCGTTTGTCCAGGGTCTTCATTTTCACTGACTGCGCAAGCTGATAACTCAGTAAGTTATTTATGGTCGGGACCAGACGGTTTTTATTCTACTGAACAGAATCCCACATTTAATAATTTCACACAATCAAATGAAGGACAATATTTTGTTACCCCATATATCTTCGGATGCGCCGGTACTCCTGATACCATAACAGTTAGCCTTGATCAATTTCCCATTTCATTATTTCCTGCAGATACTACTATTTGTAATAATACAGTATTATTGCTTGATGCAGGACTTCCTGGTTCTTCCTGGTTATGGTCAACCGGCGAAACCACCCAAACAGTTGAGATTGATACTGCTGGAAGTTATTCTGTTGTTCTGACTAATATCTGCGGAAGCAGTATAACCGATACAATAAATATTCACTATTTCACTGCTATTCAAACCAATCTGCCTGATTCTTGTTATTGTTATGATCCAATTTTAGATGCAGGTAATGGTTTTATTTCTTACCAATGGTCAACCGGCGAAACAACACAGAGCATTACTGCTTATTCAGGATTTACTAGTTATTATGTAACAGTAACAGATTCAAATGGTTGCGTAACTATTGATTCGACATACATCTATTTTGAAGGAATTAACGAAAATCCTACCCAAAGTGGAATCAGCATTTATTATGATAATAATGCAGGCATTGTTTACATTAATTCTGATAAATACCTGATTGCGACACTTGAACTATTCAATAATACAGGATTGTTATTAAAGAATGAATATCCGGGAAAAATGAGTTGTGTACTTGAAACTGCCGGACTTGCAAGTGGAAATTATTTTATTAAAGTCAGTACGAACGGAAACACCTCCGGTAATTTCAGATTTATATTATTGCATTGAAAATCTGGCATTAATTGGTTATTTTTTAACAGGTCAGGTGTAATATTTCCTAACTTAGACTATTGTGATTTAATGGATTAATATTAAAATCTCTGCAAATTAATAATCTGGTTTTTTGATGACCCCTGTCTTTTACAAACATTATCAGTAACTTAATTTAATTCTAACAGCTTCTTTATAACTGATTTACCGACTAATTAATTCAAATTACCGATTCTATTTTATCTTATATTTTATTTTCCGTCCTTTGTCAGCATCTTATAATTCATTTTACTTATAATCTTTATGAAACAAAAGTCTATTGCCCTGATTGTGGCATTATTGTTTAGTTTCAGCCTGTTCACGATGGCTGACGAAGGTATGTGGCTACCTTTACTGCTGGGTAAGAACTATGCCGAGATGCAGAAACTCGGTCTGAAACTCACACCCGAGCAGCTTTATGATATCAATCATTCAAGCCTCAAAGATGCCATCGTCATGCTCGACGGCGGTAACTGCACCGGAGAGGTAATTTCATCCAACGGTCTTATCCTTACCAATCATCATTGCGGATATGGTGATATCCAGGCTCACAGTTCAGTGGAGCATGATTACCTCACCGACGGGTTCTGGGCCATGTCAAAAGATGAAGAGCTGGTAAACCCTGATAAAACAATTTCTTTCCTGATCAGGATTGAAGATGTAACATCAAAAGTTCTGGAGAAAGTCAATGACTCGATGACTGAATCAGAAAGATCAAAAGCTGTAAATGAAGTTTGTAATAAAATTGAGACGGCTGCCACCAAGGGGAATGATTATAATGCAAAGGTCAGCAGCATGTTTGGCGGGAATGAGTACTACCTGTATGTGTACGAGACTTACTATGATGTCAGGCTGGTTGGAGCGCCGCCATCATCCATCGGCAAGTTCGGGGGAGATACCGATAACTGGATGTGGCCTCGCCATACAGGCGATTTCAGTATTTTCAGGGTATATTGCAGTCCCGACGGAAAACCTGCCAAATATTCCAAAGATAACGTACCAATGACTCCAAAATATGTCCTTCCTATCTCGCTGAAAGGTTACCAGCAGAATGATTTTGCCATGATCTGGGGATTTCCCGGAAGTACCGACCGCTATCGTTCGTCATTCGGAGTAGAGTCTACCATAAACCAGGTAAATCCTGTTACCGTGAAACTTCGTGATACTAAAATGAAAATCATGAAGGATTACATGGATAAAAGCGAAAAAATCAGGATTCAGTATGCCGAAAAATATGCATACCTGGGTAATTTCTGGAAAAAAGACCTGGAAGAGATGAAAGCGTTGAAACGTCTGAAAGTCGCTGATCAGAAGAGAACCATTGAAAATGATTTCAATACCTGGGCCAATGCCGATCCCGCCAGGAAAGAAAAATACGGGAATGTTATTTCAGATATTGAACAAGGTTATAAAGAGAAGGTCGACAATCAATACGACAAGGCTTTGTGGTACCTCATCGAAACGAGTTTTTTCCAGGGAGCTGAAATACTGACTTTTTCATTTGAGTATGCCGGACTGATTGATTCATTGAAAGGGAAAAAGATCAATCCGGATTATATAAAATCGCTGAGAACGGAAGCCTCAGAACATTTTAAAAATTATAACGCTGAGATAGATGAGAAAATACTCGTCGCCATGTTCAGCATGTTCAGTACCGATGTTACGCCAAACCTTCAGCCCGACATTTTTGCCTTTATTAAAAAGAAATTCGATGGTGATTTTAAGGAATATGCCGAAAATCTTTTTAAAAAATCCATTTTCAGTTCGGAAGAAAAACTGAATAAATTTCTTGATAAACCAAAATTAAAGAAACTGCAGAACGACCCAGCCTATAAGGCAATGAACTCGTTGTACGGTTGTTTCTTTAACATGAATATGCTTCAGGGCAAAAGCAACACTAAAATGCAAAAAGCTAAACGTTTGTTTATTGCCGGTTTGCGGGAGATGAACTCAACCGTGAATTATTATCCTGATGCCAATTCCACCATGCGTGTGACTTACGGAAAGGTACTCGCCTATGATCCGAGGGATGCGGTTCACTATGATTATATGACAGACCTTGCAGGCGTAATGGAAAAAGAGGATGCCACCAACGATGAATTCATTGTACCGGCTAAACTCAAAGAGATTTATGAAAAAAAGGATTATGGTGATTATGGCAAAGGCAATAAAATGCCCGTGTGTTTCCTCACCGATAATGATATTACCGGAGGCAACTCAGGCAGCCCGGTGATCAATGGCAACGGTGAACTCATCGGGGCCGCATTTGACGGCAATTCTGAGGCTTTGAGCAGCGATATTAAATTTGATCCTCCTTTACAGCGTACAATAGTCGTTGATATCAGGTACATTCTCCTGATCATTGATAAATATGCCGGGGCAAAGAACCTGATCAGCGAGATGAAAATTGTGAAATAATGAAAGTCGCAGTCGTCGGAGCTACCGGGCTGGTTGGCGGGGTAATGCTGAAAGTTCTTGAGGAACGTCATTTTCCTGTCAGCGAAATCATCCCGGTGGCTTCGTCAGCATCCATTGGTAAAGAACTGGTTTTTAACGGGAGAACAGTTACCGTGACAGGGCTTGCTGAGGCTGTTGCCCTGAAACCCGGCATTGCATTGTTTTCTGCGGGTGCAGCTATTTCGCGGCAATGGGCGCCTGTTTTTGCTGAGGCAGGCACTACTGTCATCGATAATTCATCTGCCTGGCGTATGGACGGGCACATCAGGCTAATTGTGCCTGAAGTAAATGCACATCTTTTGCAAGCCGGTGATAAAATCATTGCAAATCCCAATTGCTCTGCTATTCCGCTGGTTATTGTCATTTGTCCGTTGCATAAGCGGTTCGGAATAAAAAGAGTGGTGGTTTCTACTTACCAGTCGGTTACAGGTAGCGGGATGAAAGCAGTACGCCAATTGATGGAAGAACGCCAGGGCATTGCAGGTGATAAGGCCTACCCGCATCCGGTCGATATGAACTGCTTTCCTCATGGTGGAAATTTCCTGCCGGATGGCAATACAACCGAAGAGATAAAGCTGATCAATGAAACCAGGAAGATATTAAATGAACCGGGATTAAAGATCACTGCCACGGTCGTGAGGATTCCAGTTACCGGTGGCCATTCCGAGTCAGTCAATATTGAATTCGTGAACTCCTTTGACCTGGAAGAAGTAAGGGAAATTATTTCCCAGACAAAAGGAGTGATTGTTCAGGATGATCCGGCAAATAACATTTATCCGATGCCTTTGTATGCCGGGGGAAAAGACGAGGTATTTGCAGGCAGGATCAGGAGGGATGAATCAGTTCCAAACGGTTTGAATTTATGGATTGTCACCGATAACCTGAGAAAAGGAGCCGCCACCAATGCTGTGCAGATCGCAGAGTATTTGGTAAGGAAAGGTTTCATATAGTCAACTCTTTACCGGAAGCTCCACGATAAACCGGGTTCCGGCAGCGCTTGTTTCAAAACGGATGGTCCCGCCGCTGTCCTCAATAATGCTCCTGGCAACGGCAAGTCCAAGGCCCATGCCACTGGTTTTGGTAGTGAAGTTAGGTTCAAAAATCCTGTTTCTCATCTCTGCCGGAATGCCAACTCCATTGTCTTCAATAGTTACAACAAGTAGGTTTTCATTTAATTCGGAAATAATTTTCACCAGGCCATCCCTTTCATCAGGAATGGATTGAATGGCATTTTTGATCAGGTTGATAAATGCACGTTCGATTTGTTCTTTATCAGCGAATACTTTCAACGATGCGGGAATCCGGTTGTCAACCGTGAGCCGGGTATTGCCACATTCATTCTCCAGCAGAAGTATCACAGCATTCAGGATTTCAACAAAATGAATTTCGCGGTTATTCTGGCGTGGCAGCCTCGCAAACTGTGAAAATTCATTGGCAATATGTGAAAGGGAATCAATCTGTTCTGTCAGAATACGTGTAACTTTTCCAAAATTCTCTTCCCAATGTGGTGACTTATCTTCCCACGCTTTCTGAAGATACTGAATATTCAGCTTCATCGGAGTCAGAGGATTTTTTATCTCATGTGCGATCTGCTTGGCCATTTCGCGCCAGGCCGACTCACGTTCCGATTTGGCCAGCAGGTCAGCGCTCCGGGCAAGTTCGACAACCATCCTGTTATATTCGTGAATTAGGTCTCCGATTTCATCATTACTGGAATATGATAATGGCTCATTCTGTCTCTGAAGGTGAATCGACCTGAATTTCTCCCGGATAAGCTGCAAAGGGTGCGTAATCTTATTGGAAATAACAACGGCGATGATCACAGTAATCACGATCAGAAGGACATAAATATTTACCATGGCAACCGCCACTGCCATGATCTCTCTTTTCAGCAGGCTTTGCTTCGAAAAATAAGGCAGGTTGAGCCATGCAAGAACCTGGTTATTATTATTTACCAATGGGACGTAAACCGACAGGTACTTCATTCCGCCAATCCTTTCATCGTGAATATAACGGGTAAGTTTGTTGTAGGTCAGCTGTCTGAATGCCACAATATCCATCTGCGATCCCGTTAAATTTTTATCGAAAATTTCCGGCCGCGATGATGCCAGAAGGCTGGCTTTCAGATCGTAAATATTAATGTCAGTATAGAATACATTTGATAAACGGATCAGCACGCTGGTCAGGTCGTCTTCCATGTCGTGGGTAAAAGAGTTATAATTGCCGTACGTTCCCTGAAGCTCAACCAGCACCGACTGAATTTTTTCATCCAGGTTTTCAATATTCTTATTTTCAAACTGCCGGATATAATAATACACCATTCCGCTACCCACAACCAGCAGTGAAATTAGCAGAACCGAGATCATGGTCAGCTGAATTTTGTTCTTAAAGCCAAAGCGGATATCCTTCAGATTAAAAGGAAATCTTATGGCCAATGAAGATAAACTCAAAAGGATATGAAAAAACACCAGAATATAAGACAGGGTAATCAGAATATCGAGTATTTTAATACAAGGCCGGCTTAACACGATGGAATAATTATTTCCTGCATTGTAAACAAAATGATCGTAATCATTTATGGTCAGATCGCTGAATTCTTCCTTGCTGTGCGAATAAACAGAGCCGGAAAGACTGTAAGGGAAATCACCCGACTGGCTTATCAGGAAATTATCTTTATACTTTGCATAGGAATAATTATTTATAGCGGAAGTTTTTTTCATCCGGGAATCCAGCAAAAGTTCAGGGTAACCAAGTTCTTCGGTGACCAGCCGTGAATTAAAATCCATGTAAAGGCGGATACTGTCTGATGTACCGGTCTGAAAACCGATAAACCCCATATAATTGATCCTGCCATTAAAGTTATCGATGAAATAAAAACCCGGTACCGAAGTAGGACTGCCTTTGCGACTGATGATATCGCTGAAAAAGGACTGGCAGCTTTGGGATATGTTATCAGGCTGAACTTCAATACTATCATCCTCATCACAGAAAAAAAGCTGCGCATCGTATTTATTCCAGTAACCTTCAAGGTAGGATTTCCTGATGTACTCACATGCTGCAGTTTTATCAAATGATGAATTCATGACCTGACTCGCAAGCGAACTGTCTGTCCTGAGTTTTGTTTCAAGTTCCCCAAGTAAAAGTTCGGCGACAGGATCTCTTTCATTTGCAAGACTTACCGCAAGAACCTGCCTCACCTCCTGCTCTTTGTGTGATGTGGTGATATAAATTACAGCCAGTACAAACAGGGATACAATGGACAGGTATATGATTTTCCAGTAATAGGAAAAGCTGATATTCCTGTAACGAACATAGATATTTAACTGAAAAACAAGAATGAAAAACAGAACGGACAGGATGTCAAGGATATGAAGAATAAACAGACCGGCCGGTAAAAAGATCAGGGCGACAATTCCCGACATTATCTGCATTTGTCGTTGAGAGAGCATTTCATGGCAAATTTTTACGGCTTTGTCAGTAACCAGGATAAATGATCCCATGATCAGGCCAATGGTTATGAACCCGGCCAATGTGTAAAAGTTAAGATCAAAAATCCTGAAAAGTTCAAATGGAATGATGGAATGAAGTATCAGGCTGTATAAAAGGTAAATAACAAGATAATACAAAAAAATTACGATGATGATCCAAAAGACAGATGTCCGGAAATCTGCCACAGACCTGCGTTTGATTTCCTGTTTGATTGAAATGAACCTGTAAATGAGCAGACAAGAATAAAAGAGTATAATTGAGTTGATCAGCAGGTCACCTAATGACGGGAAAATGGGAGATATACCATAGTATTGCGGATTAAATAATCCGAAATTGTACAACCAGCCGGGCAAATGGTGCAGTAGAGTCAGAAGTCTAATGACTGAAATACAAAGAATGGTAAGGATTACCATGGTATTCAGCCATTTTTTGCCGCTGTATCCGGAAAAGAAAGAAAAGATAAAAATGAAGAATGAGAGAATGACTGCAAAAAACAGGATTGATTCAGTAACAGGTACTGCGATATCCGTATTTTCACCGGTAAATCGGAGCGAGAACAGGAATTCACCACGATTCCCTTTAATAGAATACCTGCCTTGTTCAGGGCTGAGTTTCCACGATCCGGGCAGGTGAAAATCAGTATTTATCCGGTTGATCAGCAAGTTGTTTTCAAAGGAATATTCTGACTTTATCCTGATCAGTCCTGCAATAACAAGATTATCAACCTGCCTGAGCCTGGCATAGCACCAGTAATTCCCTGAATTGTAAAGTCCTTTTCCCAATTCTGAAGATGAAAAGCGAAGATCTACCGGCAATGAATTATCCGACCAGTAAATCAGGCTGTCATTCCTGAATATGAAAATAACAAAATGATTCTTATTTAATTCTCTTTCTGTTTTACCGGCTTTGTTTTCGCTCCATTTATCAATGCCGTCCCTGTGAATTTCACTGCTGATTTCGCTGAGGATGTTGTCAATCTTTCTTTCTTTATGATCAAATATTTCCTGGAATATTTTTATGTGGCTGCTTAAACGTTCGTCAGTTAACATACCGCTGTCAACAACTATCAGTGCTGCCAAAAAAAGCAGCGTAAGCATCAGCCAAAGATATTTCTTGATTAATCTCACAGGATTTTCATTATCACATTATCACATTGCTTCATTTTCACATTGTCAGGTGTGATGATAAGGCTCACCTTTAATAATTGTGAATGCGCGGTATAATTGTTCGGCAAAGATAAGCCTGATCAGCTGGTGAGGAAAGGTCATCCTCGACAGGGAAATGATATGATTGGCCCGTTTATAGAGAGTCATCTCCGTGTTCATCCAGTAACACTACAGTATCCGAAGGATTAAGATGTCTGAAAAACATCAGGCATTCCTCATCTTTTACCTGATCCTGTCCCATGTTCCTGGTGTTTTTTATATCAGGTATTACCTTAATATCAAAAGCATTATATCTTTTTATCCTGCCGGCAAAAGACTCTGTTCCTTCGGCTACATAGCTTACTGTTGTTTTACCTGCTAATAAAAGCGTTATCTTCAAACTGAAACATTTATCAAATTACGAACAAATGTAATTTTTATCCTGAACTGGACAATATCTCATCCTTTCAATCCCCATGCACCCCCTTTTCTAAGGGGGAATCATTGGCCTACTCCCCCTTGGTGAAGGGGGCCGGGGGGATTGATCATACTAATTAATAATATAAAGTCATCTCCGGTTATTCTGATTAGGGCTATATTCCCAATAATGAGGGACTGATTTACAGTTTCTTCAGTGAATTCACGATCTTCAGCCCGGTGAGTTTATCGTAGCGGATTGACACGTCATGAAAATATACCAGAATGATGTAATCGTTTTCAGTTTCGTAGTGACTGCCTTCGGTAAGAGAGACGTCACCTGTCGTCGTGCCGTCTTTTACATACAGATACTGGTAGTTGTAATAGCCTTGTTTCAGGAACAGGGTTAGTTTGTAAGCCTTTTCCACGTAGTCGTATTTCATCTGGTTCAAAGTATCAAAGTTCCAGAAGGTAAAACTGCCTGAAACATAGATATTACCTTTTACTACGGGCGCATCATATGGCAGAGTGAAAGTAACATTTACATAATCGGCTTCCCTTTCCTTATCATCCCCGTTTTCAACGTCCACCTGAAATTTGCCATTGATATCCTCATGGTATGAATAAACATTAAATGTGAGTTTTGGATCAGGCAACAGGTTAAAATGATAATAAGGCGGCTCATAAACAATTCCTTTTACCCGCTCCGACTGGAACCTGACGCTGTTGCAGTTGAAATAACGGAATTCGCATCCACCGGCAAATGTATTTTCCTCGTTATAATTATAGATCAGTTGGTTGTCCTTTATAAAGACCGGTTTCAGACCACTGATGGCATTATCCCAGCGGTTATTCTGTAAAAGAAAAACCTTAATTTCCCCGTAAGGATCTGATACCGAAGCATCTTTATTAATTGTAAAATCAACCTCCTGGTGGGTTTTCTTCAGATCGATGAGTGAGGCGCGTTTAACCTCGGCATCAACAACCATGCGGTATTCAACTACGTAGAACTTTCTTGTAAGAACAATTTTCGTTTCATCGAAATCTTCCAAAACCTCAATAATGTAGTTGCCTGATATTTTAAGCTTCACGTCATCATTTGGAATGCTCAGGTTATAATGGGTGTACTGGCATAAGGTATTAAATGAAAATTTATTATCGTTTATCTGGTTGAATTCGAAACCATCAATGCAGTCGGAATAATTGATATCAGAAGGTTCCCAGTCAGCATCGCAATGTATCAGCTTGTACCAGTAATTTTTAGTGCCGCCATCAAGATCGTCGAAGCTCAGTTTGATCTTATCGGCGCTGTTCAGTTCAATGTAAGGATATGAAAGTTCCCATCCTTCGCGGTAAATCTCGGCGGTTTTAATGTTGTTCTTATAAATGTGGTCGGTATAACGCAGGTAATTGTTATCAAAATATTCAGGAACCGGTTCATCCTGGGAATACAACGTGCCGGCGAAAAGCAGAAAGAAGAAAAATAGTGACAGGTATTTATTCATTCACTAAAGTACTATTCTCATAAAGAAACTCAGGGTCAAGGTCAGCTTCATTTTCCCATTGAATAGTATCAAAATTTACGCGAACAAGACTGAATTTCATGGGATCTTTCAATTCCTTGAAAATTCCATGGTTGAGATATGGCCGCATATCCATCCTGCGTTTTTCGCCATTTTCAAAACTCAGCAACAAAATAAATTCATTTTCGGGAACGACCCCGGTCACAGATAAATACATATCTTTTATTTTAACGGTTCAATAGTAAATGGTTTCTCACCATTCTGGCATAATTTCCAGTCAGCCATAAGATCATCACGATGTATTTCTATCCAAGCAACAGCAAGTCTCATTTGTCTATCAGGAATATTTCCTTCAAGTAACACACAATTCTCAATACTCATCACTGCTCTGCTTTCCTGATAATAAACATGAATATGAGGCGGATTATGTTCTTTGGGAGCGTAATACATCCTGATAATAATTCCAAAAAACATTGAAATAGTCGGCATAATATTTCATTTTATGCAAATATACAACTGTTTTAGCTCATAAGCTTTATGTAAAATTAATCAATAATTTTTTCCTGATAAATCTTTGCCAGAAAAATTAATCATGATTATGAATAACCTGTTTATTGCCAACGCTCTGTCTTATCAGTATTCCGGCCACGATCAGGATGATCCCGGCAATGGTGGAATAATGTATTTCTTCACCCAGGATGAAATGGATAAAAATGAGAGATAAAAACGGAGAAATGAAAATAAGCTGGCTGACCTTTCCGGTAGATGTGCTGTATTAAAACACCGATTCAGCAATCTTACGGATATTATCCGAGTGCCCCATGGTATAAAAGTGAACCACCGGAACTCCCGACCTGACCAGGTCCTTCGATTGATTTACCGCCCATTCGATCCCCACCTGCCGGACCTGCTGATTGTTTTTGCATTTAATAACTTCTTTTTCAAGCTCCTCGGGCAGATCAATATTAAATGTTTTAGGTAAATTATTAAGATGGTTACAGGTAGAAATAGGTTTGATACCGGGTATGATCGGGACTGTAATACCGGAATCACGGCATAATTTTACAAACTTGTAATATTTACTGTTATCAAAAAACATCTGGGTAACAATAAATTCAGCGCCGGCTTCGGTTTTCTTTTTCAGGAAATGCAAATCAGACCTCATGTTGGGCGCTTCCACGTGTTTTTCGGGGTAGCCGGCCACTCCTACCGTAAAATTAGTTGCTGTTTTGTTTTCAAGCTCCTCATCAAGATAGCGGGCTTTATTCAAATTAATAATTTGCTTTACCAGGTCGAGTGTGTGGGCATGCCCACCTGGCTCAGGAAGAAAAACTTTTTCATTTTTAAGGGTATCGCCACGAACGGCCAAAACATTGTCAAATCCCAGGAAATGCAGGTCTATCAAAGCATTCTCAGTCTCTTCCTTTGTGAAGCCGGCGCAGATAATGTGAGGAACCACATCCACCTTGTACTTGTACATGATGGCAGCCGAAATGGCTACTGTTCCGGGACGTTTGCGTACAATCTTTTTCTCCGATAAGCCATTTCCCCTGTCTTTATAAACCACCTCTTCCCGGTGATAAGTCACATTGATGTAAGGTGGTTTGAATTCCATCAGGGGATCAATGGTATTATAGATTTTCTCAATGTTATCCCCTTTGAGAGGCGGCAGTAGTTCGAATGAGAAAAGCGTCTTGCCGGAAGCTTGTAAGAGCTGTGGTATCTTCAATGTATGAATATATTAATGCTTGAATATTGATGTAGTCAGGTTGATAAAACTACATTTTAATAACTGAATAGAAGTGTGCTGGTAATCAAACCTGAGATTGTTTCACTTAGCACATTATTTATTCAGTTAAATTCGCAAATATGGTTTTTATTTTTGAAACCTGGGATTCATCAATTTGACCTATAACTATTTCAACTATATCTTTTGATAATGTTGCAATTTTATGAACCCTGATTACTGATGGTAATTTCAATCCTGATTTTTCCCAATTATCAATGATAACATCATGCTTAGAATAATATATCTGGCTGGTTATCCGGCAGACAATAATATCTCCATCGTTAAAGTCATTGATAATAAGAGCTGGCCGTTTTTTATATGTTTGTCCGTCTGAAAATGGGAATTTCAATAAAATAATATCTCCAAAATTCAATTTATCCATAGCTAGTAGTTGTCGTATATAGAATCAGATACTGTATAACCCTTTAAAAACTGTTCACTCGTTGTCTCCTTAAAAATAATATCATCATATTTGTCAGAATCATCTAATAAAACAATGACTCTAACATCTTTATCCATATTATTCATTAATTTAGATTGAACTTTTGCCGGAACCTGAATCTGGTTATTAATTATTTTTGTTGTAAATTCTATTGCTCTCATTATCAAAATATTTATACAAATATACAAATTTCAATTCTGTACCTTTACAGAATTCCTATTTTGCTGACAACCTATTAGTTTATTTATTATTCTCTTTTCAGAAATTAAACAATCCCGCCAGAAGTTTACCTGCCATTTCGATGCTGATATTTTTACGTTTGGCATAATCAGCCACCTGGTCTGGTTGTACTTTGCCGAGGTTAAAATAGTGGCTTTGCGGGTGAGTAAAATAGAAACCACACACCGAAGCAGCAGGATACATGGCAAAGTTTTCGGTGAGTGTAATGCCTGCCTGGCCTTCAGCATCTAATATTTTAAATATTTCTGTTTTCTCGGAATGCTCTGGACATGCCGGATAACCCGGTGCAGGGCGTATACCCCTGTATTCTTCTTTCAGAATGGATTTGATGTCTGATTCTTTGCCGGATTCGTAAGCCCACAACTCACGTCTGACTTTCATGTGCAGTAGTTCGGCATATGCCTCGGCAAGCCTGTCAGCCAGTATTTTCAGCATGATTGACGAATAATCATCCTGTTGTGATTCAAAATGCCGGCACCATTTTTCGATACCTTCACCGGCAGTCACTGCAAACAAACCAAAATGGTCAACTGTTCCGGAACCGGCAGGCGCTATAAAATCTGCCAGGCAATTGTTCAGCATCCCGGGTTCTTTCTTTTCCTGGTTGCGAAGGAAGTGAAATTCAGCCAGATGGTGATTGAGAGATTGATCGCTGTAAACTTCCACATCATCACCTTTTGAAACTGCCGGATAGATTCCAACCACACCGTTTGCGGTTACCATCTTTTTATTGATGATTTCATCAAGCATTAAAAGGGCATCATCATACAAACTGCGAGCCTCTGTACCTTTTACCGGATCATCAAACACTGCCGGGAATTTCCCGCTGATCTTCCAGGCATGAAAAAAGAATGTCCAGTCGATAAACCGGCTTATCTCTTTAAGAGAATAATTTCTGAATACTTTTATTCCTGTCATACGAGGAGTAACAAGGCCTGCTTCTGCGGCATCATACCGGAAGCCATTCTGACGGGCTTCGATCAGGGAAATGAAATTGTCTGAGATTTTGCCGGCTGCATGTGTCTCTCTCAGCTTATCATATTTTTCTGATACCGAATAAACATAATCCTCTTTTTTTGATTTATTCAGTAATGAACCGACTACACCGGCAGCCCTCGATGCATCACGCACATGAACAACAGGATGATCATACATGGGATCAATCTTGACGGCAGTATGGATTTCGGAAGTAGTGGCGCCTCCGATCAGCAGAGGTATGCTGAGTCCATTGCGTTTCATTTCCTTTGCCACGTGAACCATCTCATCGAGAGAAGGAGTGATGAGGCCGCTGAGGCCGACGATATCTACATTCTGGTCAATGGCTGTACTGATGATCTTATCGGAAGGAGTCATGATTCCCAGGTCGATCACCTTGTAATTATTACATCCCAGAATTATTCCCACGATATTTTTACCTATGTCATGCACATCTCCTTTCACCGTAGCGAGAAGCACTTTCCCTGCTGACCGGCTGGCACCTGACTTCTTTTCTGCTTCCAGGTATGGCTGAAGATATGCCACTGCCTTTTTCATTACCCGGGCGCTTTTAACCACCTGCGGCAGGAACATCTTTCCTGAACCGAAAAGATCCCCGACCCTGTTCATTCCATCCATCAACGGACCTTCAATAATATCAACGGAAACGTGGTAGAATGTCCTTGCTTCGTCCATATCTGTTTCAATAAAATCGGGAATGCCCTTTATCAGAGAATGGATGATCCGCTGAGGTAAAGGTTCTTCCCTCCATGCATCGGTTTTTTCTTCCTTTTTCCCAGCCTGCTTTAACGATTCGGCATAGCTGACCAGCCTTTCAGTGGCATCCTTACGACGGTTGAGGATGACATCCTCTGTAAGTTTAAGAAGGTCAGGAGGTATGTCATCATATACGGGCATGTTGCCTGCATTCACAATACCCATGGTAAGACCGGCTTTAACAGCATGATAAAGGAAAACAGAATGCATGGCTTCCCTGATAACATCATTGCCGCGAAATGCGAATGAGAGATTGCTGATACCCCCGCTGACACTGGCATAGGGTAAGTTTTCCCTGATCCATTTTACAGTCCTGATATATTCAACCGCATAGTTATTATGTTCTTCAATACCGGTGGCAATGGTGAGTATGTTCGGGTCGAAAATAATATCCCCGGGATGAAAACCAATTTCTTGTGTAAGAATATTATAAGCTCTCCGGCAAACTTCCGTTTTTCTTTCGAATGTAACCGCCTGTCCATCCTCGTCAAAAGCCATGACAATAGCGGCTGCCCCGTATTTCATCAGTTCGAGGGCATGTTCACGGAAAACCTTTTCACCCTCTTTCAGGCTGATGGAATTAACAACAGGTTTTCCCTGGATGCATTTCAGGCCGGCCAGTATCACCTGCCAGCGTGAAGAATCTATCATGAAGGGCACGCGGGAAATATCAGGATCGGAAGCAAGCATGTTCAGGAAATGGGTCATGGCCTTTTCTGAGTCGAGCATTGCACTGTCCATATTTATGTCAATCACCTGGGCGCCGGATTCAACCTGCTGACGGGCAACGGTCAATGCTTCTTCATATTTTTCTTCCTCAATAAGCCGGGCAAATTTCATTGACCCGGCCACATTGGTACGTTCGCCAATATTGATAAAATTGCTGCCCGGGAATATTGTCAATGGTTCCAGTCCGCTCAGGTTCAGTTTATTATTTCTCGGAGGTACTGACCGGGGAACTGCCTTTGCTGCTAATGCCGCGATCAGCCGGATGTGTTCCGGAGTAGTGCCGCAACAACCACCCACGATATTTACAAATCTTTTATCAATAAATTCCCTGATTACTTCTGCCATCTCAGAAGCAGTTTCTTCGTATTCGCCAAACTGGTTTGGCAGTCCTGCGTTGGGATGAACGCTGGTATAAAACGGGGCAATTGCCGACAATTCTTCGATGTACGGATGCATGGTTTTAGCGCCAAGGGCACAGTTAAGCCCGATGCTCAGCAGGTCAAAATGAGAAACAGAATTAAGGAATGCTGCTAATGTTTGTCCCGAAAGCAGGCGACCACTGGCATCGGTGATGGTCCCCGATATCATTACCGGTATTTTTTCCCCTGTTTTTTCCCGGAAGGATGCAATAGCATAAAGGGCTGCCCTGGCATTCAGGGTATCAAACACAGTTTCAACAAGAAGTATATCAACATTGCCATCAACCAGTCCCCTGATCTGATCAGTATAGGCATCAACCAGTTTATCAAAGCTGACTGACCTGTACGCAGGTCTGTTCACATCGGGCGACATGGAGGCTGTTTTGTTTGTTGGTCCGATCGAACCTGCCACAAACCTGGGTTTTGAGGGATCGGTAGCGCTGTATTTGTCGGCTGCCGCACGGGCAATTAAAGCTGCCGCAACATTTATTTCATATACCAGGCCTTCCATTTGATAATCGGCCATGGATATTGCATTTGCATTAAAACTGTTGGTTTCAATAATGTCTGCTCCCGCTTCCAGATAACTTTCATGAATTTCCTTAATGATAGCAGGTTTTGTGAGACACAGCAGGTCGTTATTTCCTTTCAGGTTAACGGCAAATTCAGCAAACCGTTCACCACGGAAATCCGGTTCCTGCAAACGGTACTTCTGGATCATGGTTCCCATGGCGCCATCAAGGACAAGCACTCTGGTACTTATTTCTTTATAGATATCGTGTTTCATTTTCCGGTTTAGGAGAATAAAGTTGCAAAGTTACAAACGAATAATTTGAAAATGTGGCAATTTGAAAATGAAAACAAAGGTTGAACAAACGAACATATGAACTAACGAACAATCGAACTCCGCCTCAGGCGGATCAAATTGACTCATTATCACATTGACACATTATCACATTATCACATTAATTTTTTGCATAATTGTTAGGGAAATTCAATCCCTGAACCAAGACGTGTATTAATTGTTTTAGCTTGTTAGTTCAAAAGAAATGTCAATAAAAAGATGTTCATATTTGCTGCTGATGTTGCTGTATACTGTTCAGGCATGTACACAGGGAAATAACGATAAATCCGATCAGATGAAATACAATAAACTGACTCCCGAGGAAGAGAATGTCATTCTTCACAAAGGAACTGAAATGCCCTTTTCCGGGAAATACGATAATTTCCGGGAAAAAGGGACCTATGTGTGCAAACGCTGTGGTGCTCCTTTGTACCGTTCGGATGATAAGTTTGATGCCGGTTGCGGCTGGCCCAGTTTTGATGATGAAATTCCGGGCGCTGTGAAACGCATTCCGGATGCGGACGGAATACGAACCGAGATTGAATGTGCAAAATGTGGCGCTCATCTTGGACATGTCTTTCTGAATGAAGGCTTCACCAGCAAGGAAACAAGGCATTGCGTCAACTCCGTTTCCCTTGAATTTATTCCGGCAAATACTGCCAGGACTGACACTGCCATCTTTGCCGGCGGTTGTTTCTGGGGCGTCGAATATTATATGAAAAAGGCAAAAGGCGTAATTTCAGTCACCTCCGGATACACCGGCGGACATAAGGATAATCCTACTTATGAAGAGGTCTGCAGCGGCAAAACCGGCCACCTCGAAGCAGTGGAAATAGTTTTTAATCCTGCTGAAACGACATATGAACAGGTCGCCAGGCTGTTTTTCGAGATACATGATCCGACCCAGTGGAATCACCAGGGCCCCGATTTCGGTGAACAATACCGCTCTGCAGTATTTTACCGCAGTGATGAACAGAAAAAAACTGCAGAAAAACTTATCGGTATCCTCAAAGACAAAGGCTTTAAAGTAGTTACTCTGGTATTGCCTGCCACTAAATTCTGGAAAGCAGAGGAATATCACCAGGATTATTATGAACATAAGGGAACCGAACCCTACTGCCATGGATATGTGAAGAGGTTCTGAACTGGTATCAGGTAGCAAGTATCAAGTATCAGGAAGAGTTATGAGTTATGAGTGATGAATTATGAGTCGAAAATCTGTTATCAATATGTTTCATATTATCATTCGATCATGATGTCCATTGCGCTAATGACGAGAAAGACGTTTAAAATTATCACTTCATCACTTCATCACCCTTCACTCATAATTATTATCAGGTCAATCCAGGTTCAATGCGCTTCTCAGCAATTTGTAGCCACTTGAACTGACTTTCAGATGGTGGTTGTTTTTCAGGATGGCTGCATAATTTTCCTTGTCATAATATTCCAAGCGCTGGATAAAATCAATATTGGCAATATACGACCTGTGAATCCTTATAAATTTCCCGGGATCGAGGTGTGATTCAAAAAACTTCATGGTTTTTTCTTTCAGGTAACTTCCTGATCCTGTATGAATTTTCACATAATCACCATCTGCTTCAAGGTAAATAATATCACCCGAAGGAATTACATTTATTTTCCTGCCTGTTCTCACGGCAATCCTGTCAATAGTTTCCGGCTTATCATCAATGGTTTGCAACACAGATTTAATCTGGCTCTCATTTTTTGCCAGGTTTGTAAACTTTTCCTTAGCCTTTGTCAGTGCAGTCAGAAATCGTTCCCTCGAATATGGTTTTAACAAATAATCTACCGCGCTGGCTTCAAATGCCTGAATAGCATATTGGTCAAACGCCGTGATGAATATTATGATGGGATGATGTTCCGCGAGTTCCAGTACCTCGAAACCTGTAAGTTTTGGCATCTGAATATCAAGAAAGACAAGGTCTGGCTTCATCTCATTGATGGCTTTCAGACCACTGAACCCGTCGGCAAATTCCCCGGCTATCTCAATCTCATTATATTCTGAAAGATAGTTTTTTATCAGGTCCCTTGCAGGTTCTTCATCTTCAATGATGATAGATTTTATTTTGGTATTCATGTTTGTTCTTTGAATATAATCATAATCTTTATAAATATATTCTGATCTGTGGTTAGATTTACTCACGCAAAGGCGCAAAGACAATTTTAAAAATCAATTAATTATGAACCCGGAAATGTTTTTTGAATTTGTCAAATTGTCTAATTTTCTAATTGTTTTCCCATTTCCAAATTTTCAAATCCTCAAATTTTCAAATTGTGTTTCCATTTTCAAATCCTCAAATTTTCAAATTGTTTTCCCTGTGGAATTTTCAGTTTCACAGTAAAAACGCTTCCGCTGTTTTCAATCGTCAGCAGTTGGTCTTCTTTATAAATCAGCCTCAGTCTTTCGCTGATATTTTTCAGTCCTATTCCGGCACCCTTACGTGATGAGGCAATTTGTTCATAATTATTGGTGATAATGATCAGCAGGTTATCAGTTTCCATACTGCAGGATGTATGAATCATAATGGCTTCGGTACTTTCGTAAACACCGTGTTTCACTGCATTTTCATAAAGTGGTTGAAGGAGCATGGCCGGTATCATTGCACCGGAACATTCAGGGCTAATATCGAATACAGGTGATAGCCTGCTGCCGAATCGAACCTGTTCTATTTCAAGGTATCTTTTCGAATTACTGATCTCTGAACCGAATTCAGAAAAAGCGGTATCCTTGTGAGAAATCGAATATCTCAGAAAATCAGAAAGTTTAATGATCATATCCTGGGCTTTCTCAGGATTGGTGATGGTTAGCGAGCTGACAGAGTTCAGGGAGTTGAACAGAAAATGGGGGTTTATCTGTGACTTCAGCAGATCGAGCTCGGCAGTTCGTAATATTTCATTCAGCCTGGCTTCTCTTATGATCCTCTCCTGCAAATCGTTGTAATAAATAATCATGAAATAGATAAGAACCAGGATTGAATAAAAGAAAAAGCCGCTGATCACCCGCCAGGCAATGGATCTATTCAGAAATTCCTGGTAGTTGGTATCAGAGTTGAAAATATCATGCAGGATTGTGGTACTTACACCTATCCAGATTGCCAGTATGATGGCGGCCGCAGTTACATGGTTAATCATTGCATTGAACACAGAAGCCCTGGCAGGCCTGACGAATCTGACCACGTACCAGACGGGTATGCCGAGGACTGCAAACATCAGGTTGAACAGAAGTCCGTCAATGACGGCCGGAACGATCTCAATATGGTAAAAATATAAAAGAACAGCGATATGGATGGCTGAGATCAGCAGCCATATCGCTGAGTAAATAATAAGCAGCCTTATATTTTTCAGGAATGGATGTTCCATATTGTGCTGATCAGTTTTTTATCTCACCACCCCCGAATACTGATTCGGCAACGATGATGAGTTCGCGGCTACTGCTTGTTTTGTCGGGAACATGCATTCGTTTATCCACAAAACCGCCCATGACGGAATTTGCTTCCACAACAACCACCCAATCGGCAGGCACATAAATGCTTACACCACCGAATACAGATTTTACCTCGAGTGTGTTTTTCCCTTCGGCAAGTGTAGTCTGCCTGAGGTCAATCTCGGTACCGCCGAAAATATTCTGGATTTTCCCGCCTTTGAAAACGCATGGAGCGATCATTCTGCGGCTACCGCCGAATACATTCTTTTCCATAATAATGCCTGAATCAAGGCTTGACTCACAATTTTGGTCAAAGCGATGATGATGGTAATGATGAAAATGATGTCCGAAACTTCTCCTTAAGATCATCAGAACGCCAGCGAGAATAAGAAGGGCAGGCCAGAACAGGCGGGTGAAATCGTAAGGAAAATCAAAGAGATCAGGCATCATAAAAAATGCACCGACAGCAATCAGAATGGTTCCCGGCACCCATGAGTCATGGTCGAAAAGATTAATGATACCAAGTGCAATTAACAATGATTGCCACGAGAAGACAATACCTTCATATTCAGGATTAATTATCCCGGAATTGAATCCCAGCAAAAGAATGCCGGCGGCAATCACAAACAAACCAAATATGATCTTTTTCATTCCCCTGCGTTTACTGCAAAAATAATTAGTCGTTTCCATTGATTTACAATTTTAGTAATTATTTGAAAATTATTCCGCTGCAAACTTACAGGCAGAACAAAATGCAGGGAAGACGAAGTCTTTAAAAAAGATATATAACCCGATTAATGAATGATTTAATGGGTTAAATAGAGTCTGTCCATAATATTCAATATTTTGATTGACGAATATCGATTAACGATTTATGAATTATGAAGTTTGTGTAATCATCTGATTTAATGATAACATCAAAAATCTAAAATCGTCAACTTAGCGAAGCGATTTCACGAACACCTTAAGAAATAAAATATGTTTGTGAGTAATCCTTGTTCTTAAATCAAAAAAGAGTGAATATAAAGACAAACACTAAATAGTTTTGAATTTGAATATTAGTCCTAATCTTAGTTTTAGTATTGGTCAGATTTTGGACTAAGACTAAGACAAGGACAAAGATTAGAGAAGAGTATCAGAATGGAATTCCAGGTTATGGTTTTATCTGACTACCGGTGACCGTGTAACCTTTCTTTTCGATGGCTTTTTTCAGGTCATCGGTATTGGTTTTTGATTTATCAAACTTCACCACTGCATTTCCGTTTGTCGCCGAAGCCTGAACATCCTGAACACCCGGGCATTTGCCGACGGAACCTTTTATGGCATTCTCGCAACCTTCGCAACTCATACCGTCCACTTTGAATTCAACGGTCTGCAGGTTGCCCGGTGCAACGGATGCCTGTTCTTTTCCCTGCAAAGATTCATTTTTGCTTCCTTCTCCCGTTTGCTTAGAGTTACAGGCAATAAAGGATGTCAGCACTATGAGAGTAAATAATAATTTTTTCATTTTTATATAAATTAGGCAATAGGCATTAGGCAATAGGCAATATGTCATTCTGGCAATAAACTGGTGCAAAAATAGATGCAATTTCCGATCTTTTAATATTAATTCAAATCAATAATATGCTTTTGTAATTCTTTAAGACTATAAAATACAACTGTCAGGCAGCTAATATCTACAAACTAATGCCTAGTGCCTAGTGCCTGCCAACTACTCAATCTTCGAATACAGTTTCATGAACTGGACGCGTTCAAAAACTGAAGGATTTTCCATGTTTTTCTGGCTCATCTTTCCCCTGAATTGATCAATGGATGCATAATGGTGAGTATTCATCCAGTTTTCAATTCCACCGACGATTTTTTCTATCTGGCTGAATCCGTTCCTGTATAATGCCGAAGCTACCTGGACCACATCAGCGCCTGCTAGAATATTCCTGATTGCTGTCTCGGCATCATGAATACCTGTTGAGGCAGCGATCTGGCATCCTAATCTGCCGGATAATATACCCACCCAGCGCAGGGTATGGGAATATTCGGCAGGCGTACTCAGGATATTTGCCGAGCTGATCTCCATTTTCTCAATATCAATGTCAGGGCTGTAAGGACGGTTAAACAAGACCAATGATGAAATTCCGGTATTCGATAATTCAATCACTTTTTTTGATAGCCCCGAGAAATAATAGCCGATCTTTAATGATACCGGTACGCTGACATGTTTTTTCACTTCCCTGATTACATCAAAATAGATCTGTTCATTTTCCTGTCCGTCTTTCAGGGGATTGGAAGGCAGAACGTAAACATTAAGTTCCAGTGCATCAGCGCCTGCTTCCTGTATACGGCGGGCAAAGAAACTCCAGTCATATGCCGAAATACAGTTTATGCTTGCAATTACCGGAATATCAACTGACTTCTTTGCTTCGGAAATGAATTTCAAATAGTCATTCAGGGTATGTTCCCTGGCATAATTGCTCATATAGTCGAGGGCTTCCGCATAATCATAACTGCGTTTTTCAACAATTGATTCAAATGCAGATTTCCATCTCACAATATTCTCATTCTCCGATGCAAGCAGCTTGTCGGTTTCAAACCTTATCTGCTCTTCAAAAATGGATTTGAGCACTACAGCGCCAGCGCCATGTTCAGCCAGTTGCCTGATGTTATCAATTGTGTTGGTCAATCCTGAACTACCGGCAATTACCGGGTTTTTCAGCTCCAGACCCATGAAATTTGTTTTCAGATTTATCATAACCGGATTATATACTGATTATTCAAACAGCGATCGTATAATTGTTGCAAAATTATGAAAATCAGACAGAGTGAAGTTCCCGAAACTGCTATTCTTCAACATATTTTAATGAGTTTATAAAGTTAAAAGTTATAAAGTTTATAAAGTCATAAAATACAAATAATTACAAGGCAATGAATATTTTGGAACCTTAATATTATGTGATTCTTTAGTATCTTATTTCTGAAATCTTGCCGTGTTTTGGCAAAAATTCCAAAAAACAAATCACAAAAAACAAATAATATCAAAATTTCAAATACGAAACAAACTACTTTGAATTTGTCATTTAATTGATTGATATTTATTTGTTATTTGTATTTTGAGATTTGTGATTTCTTGTTTGGTTCTGGCTCGTCCAGGTTGGGTTATTCAGCCTGCCAAATTGATTATTACTTTTTGTCAGAATTTTTAACTTTCAACTTTATGAACTTTATAAACTCAGAATTTTCTGAAATGTTAGTATGTTTGCCGGATCAATATAATACCATTGGTATGAAAGATAGTGAAATACTTTTAAATCCGAATAAGATTGTTCAGTATCTGAAAAAGCCATCAGCAGAATTTACCAGGCAGGATATAATCAGGTACATAGTTGATAATAATGTTGAAATGGTCAACTTTCGCTATGTTGCGGAAGACGGGAAACTCAAGACCCTGAACTTTGTCATTTCAAGTCTTGAATTTCTCGATTCACTATTTGCCGTTGGTGAAAGAGTAGACGGATCAAGCCTGTTTTCATATATTGAGGCTGGATCGAGCGACCTGTATGTGATCCCCCGGTTTAAGACGGCATTTGTGAGTCCGTTTTCCCTGGTACCTTCCATTGATATTTTATGTTCGTTTTATACATTTGAAGGCAAGCCTCTCGAAAGCGCTCCGGAATATATTCTCAGGAAAGCTCACAAAGAGTTCCGGACAGCGACCGGATATAATTTCAAGGCAATGGGTGAACTGGAATATTATGTGATCTGCGATAAATGCAGTCTGTATCCAGGTTTTGACCAGAAAGGTTACCATGCCTCACAACCCTTTGCCAAATGGGAGAATTTCAGGACAGAAGCCATGAGGATCATTGCGTCCGCCGGTGGTAAAATTAAATATGGCCATTCCGAAGTGGGTTATTTTTCAAAGGACGGATCGGAATACGAACAGAATGAGATTGAATTCCTGCCTGATAATGTGGAAGACGCAGCCGATCAGTTGGTAATTGCAAAATGGGTGCTGCGCATGCTTGGCAACAAATTCGGTGTGATCATCAGTTTTGCTCCAAAGATCACTGTGGGCAAGGCAGGCAGTGGTCTTCACATACATATGCAATTGGAAAAGAACGGCGAAAACATGATGATAGAGAATGATTTGCTGAGTCCTGCAGCCCGGCGTATGATTGCCGGTTTGCTTGATCTGGCCTCCCCTCTCACGTCTTTCGGAAATTCCATTCCTACTTCTTACCTGAGGCTTGTGCCTCACCAGGAAGCGCCTACCAATATCTGCTGGGGCGACCGCAACCGTTCAGCATTGGTTCGTGTTCCTCTGGGCTGGGTGGCTAAAACAAGCATGATAAAAAATGCAAACCCGCAGGAAACCGGTGAGATTCCATATATTCCCGGTAAACAAACCGTTGAACTGCGTTCTCCTGATGGTTCTGCCGATATTTATCACCTTCTGGCAGGCATAATCATTGCCGCACAGCACGGTCTCGAGATGCCTGATGCCTTGCAGAAAGCCGAAGAGCAATTTGTGAGTGTGAATATTTTCAAAGAGGAGTACAAGGAACGCATTGAAAAACTGAGACATCTTCCGGTCAGTTGCTGGGATTCGGCCGAATCATTAGAAAAATACCGTTCCTATTTTGAAAAAAATAATGTATTTCCGGCAGGAATCATCGATCGCTTTATCCGCCAGTTGAAATCATTCGATGATAAGAACCTGAGCGCAGATTTGTATGGCCATGATGATAAGATAAAGGAACTCGTTCAGAAGTATCTTCATTGTCAATAATCAAAAGTCAATAGTCGTCAGTCGTAAGTCGTCAGTCCTTGTCCTTGTTTTTGTCTTTGTCCTTATCTTATCAAAAATACGACTAAGACCAAGACAAGGATTAAGACTAATTGTAATCCATTCAAACTACAGCACTTCTCTCCTGCTGGCATCAAGGCGTAGGAAGATAAACAGCAGGATGGTAAAACCCCAGAGTGAAGAGCCGCCGTAACTGAAGAAGGGCAACGGAATTCCGATCACCGGCAGGATGCCGATGGTCATTCCAACATTAATGGCCACATGAAAGAAGAGAATAGAGATTACTCCATAGCCATAGATGCGGTTAAATGCGGATCGCTGCCGCTCCGCCAGAAAGACCAGTCGCAGCAACAGGGCAAGGAATAACAGGATGACCACGGCTGACCCGGCAAACCCCCATTCTTCTCCAACCGTGCAGTAAATAAAATCAGTACTTTGTTCAGGTACAAAATCATATTTGGTCTGGGTTCCCTGCAAAAATCCCTTGCCGAAAAATCCTCCTGAGCCAATGGCGATTTTTGACTGATTAACATTATATCCGGTGCCAAGAGGGTCAAATTTCAGGCCAAGCAGCTCGTTTATCCTGTCCTGCTGGTGCTTTTCAAGGATATTGTTGAAAATGTAATCAATGGAAGATGTAAATGTTACTGAAACAGCCAGGTAAAAAACAATTACATAAACGGTCTTAAGCCGTTTGATCATAGCCCATACCAGTAATATCACCGAAGTACTGCCCATGATGAGAATAACGGAAAACTGCTGGCTGAGCTTAAAATGCCCGTACCTTACTGCTGTAAAATATGATGAAAAAGTCAGTAGATAAACCAGTATCATGAATAGTGACTCTTTGAGATTTTGTTCTACTGACCAGTAAAACAAAACCGTCAGGGAAGCCAGTACAATGGCAACAGTGACAGGGTTAAGTATCATGGAAAGGATGAATAGTACAATAATTACCACTCCGTATATCAAAAATGTACCTGACAACCCTTCCCTGTAAAGCATCAGAACCAGAGCGAAAAATACCAGTGCTGAACCGGTATCATTCTGCAGAAAAATCAGTCCGACCGGGGCAAGAATAATGACAGCAATGATAAACAGGTTTCTGAAACGGTAAATCCTGAAATTATAAGAACTCATATATTTAGCCAGGGCAAGGCAGGTCGCGAATTTTGCAAATTCAGTGGGTTGTATCCTGAAAGTTCCGATCTGGAACCAGGCACGTGATGCATTGATTTCAGTCCCTGCCACCAGCACAGCAGCCAGTATAAAGATCATGGTACCATAAATCAGCCAGGCAAAAACCGAATATACACGGCTGTCAAACAACAAGAGCATGATGATAATAAACACGGATGCGAGTATCCAGATGAATTGCTTACCATAGCGCTGGGTAAAATCGAATAAGCTCTTATGGTCCTCATTGTATACTGCAGCATATATATTCACCAGGCCCATCAGAACCAGCACTGCGTACAATGCTACAGTGATCCAGTCAATACTTGTATATAAATTCGTTTCCCTTCTCACTTTATTTTCTTTTTTTTGCCACTACCTTATTTACCCTGCTGTTCAGGTCACCATCGAGTATTCTTTGTTCCAGTTCCGGGTTGGTAATTGTATCTCTGAGATATTTTTCAATCATCAGTCTGGCAATCGGAGCGGCCCAGGTTGCACCGAAACCGGCGTTTTCGACAAATACTGCCAGGGCAATCTTTGGATTGTCCTTAGGTGCAAATGCAACGAAGATGGAATGTGCTTCACCGTGCGGGTTCTCGGCAGTACCTGTTTTGCCGCATATTTTTATGCTGTCCATATAAGCAACACGGGCAGTCCCGGCTTTTACCACCATTTCCATACCTTCCACCACCAGGTCGAAATACTGTTTATCAATGGTTGTATAATGTTTTATCCGGTATTTATGGTCGATGGAATCCCTGTTTTCAATTTTCCTGATAATATGTGGGATATAGTAAAAGCCCCGGTTGGCAATAGTTGCCGTCATATTTGCAAGTTGAATGGGAGTGATGCCCAACTCTCCCTGACCGATAGCCAGTGAAATAACAGTGAGTGATTTCCAGCGATTCTTCCCGAAATATTTATCATAATATGGAACATCGGGAATAAACCCCGGCAGTTCATTCAACAGGTCGCTTCCCAGTTTGCTGCCGAAACCAAATGATGCCACATGCCTGCGCCAGTTTGAAAAACTGTTGCTCACCGAACCGAAACTCCGGTCGTCGAGAATATCCCTGAAAACATTGCAGTAATACGCATTGCATGAGTTCTGGATGGATCCGAGGTAATCAAGCGGGGAAGGATGTTTATGACAGGCGACCGTAATTCCCCCGGAATGATAACCCATGTTGCATGAAAACTTAGTTTGAGGAGTGATGATCCCTTCCTGCAGGCCGATCATTCCGTTTATCAGTTTGAAGGTGGAACCCGGCGGGTACTTTGCCATCAATGCCCTGTTGAATAAAGGCTTGAGACTGTCTTCCGAAAGTCTCTGGTAATTGCTGGCCCTGACCCTTCCTACCAGGAGGTTGGGATCATATGCCGGGCTGGAAACCAATGCAAGTATCTCACCGGTAGCCGGCTCAATGGCAACAATACTTCCGGTCTTGTTCTGCATCAGTTTTTCTCCCAATTCCTGGATACGTGCATCAATGGAAGTTTCTATGTTTAAACCAGGAATTGGCAAAGTGTCGTATTTGCCGTTTTTGTAACTTCCTTTGATACGGTTATGGACATCAACAAGGAATATGCTTACTCCTTTGGTACCGCGCAGATTCTCCTCGTACGATTTTTCAATCCCGCTGATGCCAATGTAATCCCCCGACTTATAATAAGCATCGTCCATTGTTTTGGCTTCATCTACTTCGCCGATATATCCAAGCACATGAGCTGCAATCTTCCGTGGATACTTTCTTAAAGTACGCGTCTGTACAAAGAATCCGGGAAATTTATATAACTTTTCCTGCAGTACGGCGTAGGTTTCGGGTGATAATTGCTTCAAAAACAGCGATGGTTTATAACGTGAATATGCTCTGGCATCTTTCAGTGTTTTTCTGACAAATTCCGGTGTGATTTCGAGCACGCGGCACATATCAAGAGTATCGAAAAGCTTTAACTGACGGGGGATTACCATCAGGTCGTAGGCTGCTTCATTGTAGACCAATATCTTTCCCCTCCTGTCGGTCAGAACACCCCTTGCAGGATATTGTGTAACCTGGCGCTGGGAGTTGTTCTCCGATGAAAGTTTGTAAGAATCATCAATTATCTGAAGATAAAACAGTCGCGACAGGTACAGGATACTTACCAGTACGGCAATACCTGATATTATATATTTTCTTTCAGAATACTGGTGCTGCACAAATCTATGGATTGATGATAATCAAAATATTATCTTTCCCTGGTCTTTTTCCCGGTCATTACCTGGAATGCAATGATAAGAATGCTCGTAAACAGCGTACTGCAAAGAATTCTGA
>JAPLDU010000123.1:29790-52836 GCA_026391255.1 Bacteroidia bacterium
AAAGTAAAAACTTCGGCAAAGAAAAGAACAGAATGATGAATGAAGGTTAGTATCAGACAATACTGGACGAACCAGGTGAAGCCGAAATAATTCATCTGGGGATAAGTGCCTGCTTCGTAAGTGTCACGCGGTGCAATCAATCCGAGAATATGCGGACGGAAATAAGCCATGCAGACCGAAGCAGCAGCATGCATTCCCATGGTGTCGGAGAAATAATCAACACTGATACCGATCAGGAATGCTGAAATGATCAGCAACCATTTGGGAGTTTCAAATGGCAGCAGCAGTATGAACATGACGTATACGTAAGGATTGATAAACCCGCTGAACCGTATATTATTCAGTATGAGAACCTGAAGTAATACCAACAGGATAAACCGCCAGATATTTTTATTGACTATCCTAATCATTCTCCGATTCAGTTTCGAGTTTCACCTGCTCATGTTTAAACAGGTTTTTCACAGCATAAACATTTGACAGGTTTTTAAAATCAGTCAGCAGTCTGACTTTTATCTCGTAAAAATTTACTCCTGATCTTTTATTGAATTCAATGATGGTTCCGACGGGAATTCCTTCGGGAAACAAGGCTGAATAACCACTTGTGACCACGGTATCGCCATAACTGATCTTTACATGCAGTGGAATCTCGTTCAGGTTGGCAATACGATAATCATTCCCATCCCATGCCAGTGAACCGAAAAACCCGTTCTTTTTGATCCTTGCACTAACTTTAAAGTTGGTATTCAGCACAGAAATGACCGAAGAAAAATTGGCGGAAGTCTTTTTAATAACTCCCACGATACCTGACGGAGCAATGACGGCCATTTCGGGTTTTAATCCGTGGATACTTCCTTTGTCAACAGTGATAAAATTATTCTGGCGGTTAATGGAGTTATTTATCACTTTTACAGGGATATACTCATATCTCTGGTGATAAATCGTGTCATTTACTTTCACAATGACCGATCCGTCTGATTTGAACGAGGATTTAAGCCTGTTGTGAAGCCGGGTATTTTCAATGAGAAGGTCGTTATTGGCTTTATTCAGAGACAGGTAACCCGTGAAGGAATGAAAAGTATACAAAATATTTCCTGTAATGGCATTGGATGAGGATATGTAACTGGCTTTCTGGTAAAAATTATATTGTATTAACAGGAAGAAAGACAGAAATTCAAAAATGAGGAAAAGAAAGAAAAAATGAAACCTGACGATAAAATTTATTAATTTCCTCATGTTTCAGAGTTCTTATTGTTTATCAAGTTGAAAGTTAATTTGCCGATAAAAATAAATAACAATCAGTAACAACTAAGGCCTTTAGGCTGTAGGCTTTTAGACTGTAAGTTAAAAATACATATCCAGTATCAATCCGCCACGGCGGATCATGTATCAGGACAAACAGTGAAAACGGGAATATTAATTGATTTCAATTTTTCTAAAAGTCTAACAGCCTATAGCCTAAATACCTGAATAGCTGCTACAGTCATCAATGATTTTAACTCTTTATTGACTTTACAACTTTTAACTTTATTAACTTATATTACCTGATCAGGAATGAGAATTTATCCACATTTTTCAGGGCAATTCCTGTACCGCGTGCGACGGCATGCAGCGGGTCGTCAGCCACCTGGAACCTGATATTGGTTTTATCTGAAAATCGTTTGTCAATTCCCCTGAGCAAAGCGCCGCCACCAGCGAGGTACACACCTTTGCGGTAGACATCGGCATAAAGTTCAGGTGGTGTTTCTTCAAGAACATTGAGGATAGCCGTTTCTATTTTGGTGATTGATTTATCGAGACAATGGGCTATTTCCTGGTACGATACCGGTATTTCAAGAGGCAGGGCGGTCATCTGGTGAGGGCCTCTCACGATGTAATCAGGAGGAGGATCTTCCAGGTCAGGTAATGCAGCGCCCACATTTATTTTGATATCTTCTGCCGTACGCTCACCGATCTTGATATTGTGCTGGTGACGCATATATTCTTGTATATCAGCAGTAAAATCATCACCGGCAATACGTATCGACTTATTACAGACAATCCCGCCCAATGAAATGACAGCCATTTCAGTGGTACCGCCTCCGATGTCAACCACCATGTTCCCTTCAGGGGCTTCTACGTCAATGCCTATCCCCAGCATTGCTGCCATAGGTTCATAGATCATCAGCACTTCCCTGCCGCCGGCATGCTCGGCCGAATCCCGCACAGCCCTGAGTTCGACCTCAGTACTTCCGGAAGGAATGCATATCACTATCTTCAGCGAAGGAGAAAACAGCTTTTTACGGTGATTGATCATTTTGATCATTCCCCGTATCATCTGTTCTGCTGCGTTAAAGTCGGCAATAACGCCGTCGCGCAAAGGCCTCACGGTTTTTATGTTTTCATGGGTCTTGCCATGCATTTGCCTTGCTTTCTCACCAATAGCGATCAGTTTGCCGGTCAACCGGTCAATGGCAACAATAGACGGTTCGTCAACTACGATCTTATCGTTGTGGATAATTATAGTATTGGCAGTGCCAAGGTCAATAGCAATTTCCTGGGTTAAAAATGAAAATACTCCCATTTTCAGATGTTACGGTTAAAAGTTGCAAAGGTATAATTAAACTGAATTACATGAACATATTGGGAAAAAACAACAGAAAAATCAATGTTTAAAATGTCGGAATCCGGTAAATACCATTGCCATCTGTTTGCTGTTGCAATAATCGATAGATTCCTGGTCTCTAACAGATCCGCCCGGCTCAATTACTGCCCTGATACCAGCGTGGTAAGCAATTTCAACGCAATCACCGAAGGGGAAGAAGGCATCCGAAGCCATTACAGCTCCTTTCATGGAAAAACCGAAATTTTCTGCTTTTACAATAGCCTGTTTCAGTGCATCCACTCTGGAAGTCTGCCCTGTACCGCTGGCAATTAACTGACTGTTTTTTGCCAGTACAATGGCATTTGATTTGGTATGTTTAACAAGGATATTGGCAAACAACAAGTCGTTGATTTCCTGGCTCGTAGGTAAAGTATTGGTTACAACCCGGAGATCCGAATTAATTTCAGTTTTCAGGTCTTTGTCCTGAAGTAAGGCGCCATTTAGTATTGAGCGGAACTGAGTTTTGGGTTTCAATTTGTTTTTCAGAATCAGGATGATGCGGTTCTTTTTCTGTTTCAGAATTTCAAGCGCTGCTTCATCGTAGCCTGGTGCTATTACCACTTCGAAAAACAGGCTGTTCATATCGCCGGCAGTAACCGGGTCAATTGTCCTGTTGGTAATAAGAATGCCTCCGTAAGCGGAGACGGGATCGCCGGCAAGGGCGTCTTTCCATGCATCTGCCAGGTTTGGCCTGCAGGCTATACCGCAGGCATTGTTGTGCTTGAGAATGGCAAATGTAGTGGTGTCAAATTCAGAAATCAGGTTACAGGCAGCATCAATATCGAGCAGGTTGTTATAAGATATTTCCTTACCATGAAGTTGTTCAAAAAGCTCATCAAAATTACCATAGAAAATACCTTCCTGGTGGGGGTTTTCACCATATCGCAGGTGCTTGGCACCGGGAATGCTGAGTTTCAGACTGGCTCCTTTTTCACCGGCAAAATAATGGTAGATTTCTGAATCGTACGCTGAGCTGGCATCAAATGCAGCCATGGCAAACCTGCGCCTGTCGGCCAGGGAAGTTTCGCCGTTTCCTGTTTCAAGCAAAGTCAGCAGTTCAGAATATTGATCTCTGGATGAAATGATAAGCACATCGCTGAAATTTTTAGCTGCAGCACGTATCAGTGAAATGCCGCCTATATCAATTTTTTCAATGATTTCTTCTTCGCCGGCTCCGGCAGCCACTGTCTCGCTGAAGGGATAAAGGTCAACGATTACCAGGTCGAACATAGGTATTTCATACTTAGCCGACTCATCCATGTCGGTCTGGTTTTCACGCCTGGCTAATATTCCTCCGAATACTTTGGGATGCAGGGTTTTAACACGGCCACCTAAAATGGAAGGAAAACCGGTTAGTTTTTCGACAGGAGTCACCATTATACCCAATTTCTCAATAAACTGCTGGGTTCCACCAGTGGAGCAAATATTGACCCCAAGCGTTTTTAGTCTTTTGACAATAACATCTAATCCATCTTTGTAATAGACAGAAATGAACGCCGACTTAATCTTTTTGCTATCATTCATTTATAAAAGAATTATGGTATTTGCAAAGATATTGATTCCGGTGAATAAACATAAAAGTTGTTGCGAAATTTGTTTATGCATATGATATTACTGGTCATGAAAAGTAACAAGGTTACATATCACAGCTAATAACAGAACAGTATTATTAAAACAAAACGATAATATTTGCTTATTTCTGTCATTTTTAAACCAGTTTCCGGTATTCTGCCATTGGTTGTTTTCTGATAATTTTATACCTTTGAACTTTGAATCACAGGTATGAACCCCAAGGTCCCGCCTGAGCGGGAGACCCAAGCTTTCGCAGCAGAGCTACGGGGTATTTACCTTCCGACTTTGTCGGTATGGTTCGACTTAAATTTTTCAGTTCACTTTGTTCCTGAAAATTTAGTCTCACGAATAAAGGAATGATTATGAAAATAATTGACCTGACGCCCGAACACGAAGACCTGTATTTTGTCTGTCTTGAAGACTGGTCGGACGAAATAAGGGAGGCCGGCGATCATAAAAAAAACTGGTACCACAGGATGAAAGATTCCGGGCTCAGGGTCAAATTAGCTGTTGATGATAATGGAGTAATCGGCGGCATGATACAGTACATCCCCATTGAGCATTCATTTGCTGAAGGTCATGATTTATATATTGTATTATGCATCTGGGTTCATGGATATAAACAAGGCAGGGGTAATTTTAAAGGACGGGGCATGGGAAAAGCCCTGCTTGAGGCGGCCGAAACTGATGCAATAACTGCAGGGAAAAAGGGACTGGTCACCTGGGGCCTGATACTACCGGTATTTATGAGGGCTTCGTGGTTTAAAAGACATGGTTACAGGGTGACAGACAAGGATGGTATACGCCGGTTACTTTGGAAACCATTTACCTATGATGCCAGACCACCCACATGGATTAAAAGAAAAAAGAAACCGTTACCTGATCATGGCAAATTAACCATCACTTCTTTTATAAATGGCTGGTGTCCTGCCATGAACATGGTGCACGAAAGAGCCATTCGTGCTGCTGATCTGTATAAAAATGAAGTCATTATTGAGATTTTCGATACTTCCGACCGGAAATTGTTGAAAGACTGGGGAATCAGCGATGCAGTATTCATCAATGGCAGGGAGCTGAGGAACGGACCTCCTCTCTCGTACAAAAAAATCAGTAAGAAATTAGCCAGGCAGGTGGCGAAAAAAGGCAGATAAGTTGTTTGTTATAATAATAAGAATCAGGTATCAAGTATCAGGTATCAGGAATCAGGAAAGAGTTATGAGTTATGAGTTATAAGTTGTTGCCTGGGGAATAATGAAAAGTTTAATGTTTTATTTCATTTATCCTAACCTGGCCGAGCCAGAACCAAACAAGAAATCACAAATCTCAAAATACAAATAACAAATAAATTTCAATCAACAAAATGACAAATTCAAATATTGAAAAATCAAAATAGTTTGTTTCGTATTTGAAATTTTGATATTGTTTATTATTTGTTTTTTGTGATTTGTCTTTTGGAATTTTTTGCCAAAATGCATCAGGATTCCAGTAATAAGGTATTACATTTTTTACAAAACAGCTTCACATCAATGCTAATTCGTTCAGTTTTCCGTTTATTTGTGATGATGAGAAAAATTCTGCCCTTAGTTTTTTTTATTTGCTGGTCAATGATGATGAGCGGTCAGCGCTTAATTCCCGCTAATTCTGCCATTCCAATGATCACAGCATCATACGCATTTGATCTTCCTGCAAAAGATATGGCAGCCCGGTTTGGCTGGAATAACGGTTTTGGTGTTTCCTTCCAGTTTAAGACCAAAGCAAACTGGCTGATCAGTGCCGAAGCAACATACTTTTTTGGAAATATTATCAAAGAAGACAGCATTCTTAGAAACCTTGAAACCTCTAATGGTGAAGTCATTAACCGTCTTGGCGAATATTCTGAAGTGGTAATGACAGAACGTGGTGGCTTTGTGGGTGCAGGATTAAGCCGCCTTTTTGTACTGTCCCCCGGCTTACCCAATTCAGGTATTGTTGCGAAGCTGAGCGCCGGTTTCCTGGAACACAAAATCAGCATTCAGAACGACGGCAATAATGCACCTCAGCTGGCAAGCGATTATTTAAAAGGATATGACAGACTGACCAATGGTTTTGCCATGTACGAATTCATCGGATACATGTATATTGGAGACCGGCAGTACCTGAATTTCTTTGCAGGGTTTGAGTTTTACCAGGCATTCACCAAAGGCAGGCGCGATTTTAATTTCGACACTATGCAAAAAGACAACAAAAACCGGAAGGATTTTCTCTATGGTATACGCTTCGGCTGGATCATCCCTTTTTATGAACGTCAACCGCAGAAATTCTATACGTTTTAACAATATTTATTTCAGGATCAGTACCATGATCACTACCATCAGCCTGTTCCTTTACAAAATCGGCACCTCAATTTATTTCCTGCTTATTCATACCGCATCTTATTTTAATCATAAAGCTGAATTATGGGTCGCAGGCAGAAAGAAATTATTTGAAAAAATCGAGTCAGGCATAGGCAAAAATGAAAAGATTGCATGGTTTCATTGTGCTTCCCTGGGTGAATTTGAACAGGGTCGTCCCCTGATGGAAGAATTCAGGCTATGGCGGCCTGATTATAAAATCCTGCTTACGTTTTTTTCGCCTTCAGGTTATGAAGTCAGGAAAAATTACACGGGAGCAGATTATATCTTTTATCTGCCGGCTGATACAAAAAGCAATGCCCGCAGGTTTTTAAAAATAGTAAAGCCCTCATTTGCTGTATTTGTAAAATATGAATTCTGGTACTATTACCTGTCTGCCCTGAAACAGCAAAATATACCGGTTTATCTGGTTTCTGCCATATTCCAACCTGGTCAGGTGTTCTTTCATTGGTACGGAAAATGGTACTTATCACTTTTACATTTTTTTGAACAGATTTTCGTTCAGGATGCCGCATCGGAGCAATTACTTGTAAAGACGGGAGTACGGAATGTTACTGTGGCCGGAGATACCCGTTTCGACAGGGTGTACAATATAGCCCGGCATTCATCCGGTTTACCGGTTATTGAGCAGTTTTGCCATGGCTGGCCGGTGCTGGTTGCTGGTAGCACCTGGCCAAAGGACGAGGAACTCATTGCCGGTTATTTCCATAAATACGGAAGCAGGTTAAAATTGGTTATTGCACCTCACGAAATAAGCAACCGGAATATTGAGAGAATTGAGAAACTGTTCGTGAATAAAACGCTGAGGTATTCGCAAGCCGGCCCGGTCATTGATAATTCAGGATTTTCCGTTCTGATCATTGACAATGTCGGCATGTTGTCAGCCGTTTACCGGTATGGAACCATGGCATATATCGGCGGAGGTTTTGGAAAAGGGATACATAATATCCTGGAAGCAGCAACATATGGCAGTCCTGTTATTTTCGGACCTGTCTGTCAGAAATTCAGGGAAGCAGCAGATCTCATCCGCCTGGGAGGGGCCGCTTCAGTAAATAATGCCGGGGAATTTGATGATATCATGAATGAATGGCTCAGTGATGAAGACGTTTTATCAGCAAAATCAACTATTGCAAGGGAGTATGTCAGGTCAAATACAGGAGCAACCGACATAATACTGAAGGCGATAAGCCAGGATTGAATTTCATTAGTAATCATTGTATTAGGACTTAGGCGCTTAAATCTGAAATCCTGACGTGTTTTGGCAAAAAATTCCAAAAAACAAATCACAAAAATCAAATAATAAACAATCCGCCACGGCGGACAAAAATTCAAATACGAAATTCATACACTGGTTTTGAATTTGTCATTTTGTTGATTCGGATTTCTTTGTAATTTGTATTTTGAAATTTGTGATTTCCTGTTTGGTTCTGACTTGTCCGAATTAGGATAATAGTCTCCGGATTTTTATAGTAATTTTCTTTAGAAATCAGTCAGCTTGTTGATAAATTATTATAAATTAAGAAATTCACGGCATATTAAATTTATTACCAAATTATTAATGAACTTTTGTTAATAAATTTAGTTGCATATAAACTAAATCCTTTGTTACATTCGTTTCTCCGTTTATTTCCAATAATAATTATTATAATTTGTTGAATTATTGGCATTTAAATAATTTGAAGGAAATATTTTTAATTTTCATTTAAAAAGCATCGAATGCTGACATTTATTGAAGACACTGCGATTGAGCAGAAAACAATGCAAAAGACATATAAATACGAGGAAGCATATGAAAGTTCACTGGCCTATTTTAAGGGAGATGAACTGGCGGCGAGAGTCTGGGTGACCAAATATGCATTGAAAGATTCAATGGGACTCATCTATGAAAAGAATCCCGATGAGATGCACAGGCGACTGGCACGTGAGATATTCCGGATAGAGAAAAAATATACCAATCCGCTTTCAGAAGAAGAAATATACCATGTTCTTAAGGATTTTATTTACATCATTCCCCAGGGCGGGCCAATGACAGGCATAGGAAATAAGTACCAGATCGCTTCCCTGTCCAATTGTTTCGTGATAGGTAATGAGAAGCTGTCTGATTCATACGGTGGAGTGATGAAGATTGACCAGGAACAGGTACAACTGATGAAACGCCGCGGAGGTGTTGGTCATGATCTTTCGCACATACGGCCCAAAGGCAGCCCAGTTCTAAACAGTGCGCTATCATCCACCGGTATTGTACCTTTCATGGAACGGTATTCCAATTCAACGCGCGAAGTGGCACAGGATGGCCGCAGGGGTGCGCTCATGCTGAGTGTATCCATCAGACACCCGGATGCCGAAAGTTTTATTGATGCAAAGATGGAACCCGGCAAAATCACGGGGGCCAATGTATCAGTTAAGATTGATGATGAATTCATGCGGGCTGTGATCGAGGATAAACCCTATACACAACGGTACCCTGTCGATTCAGCAAATCCCAAATATTCAAAGGTGATCAACGCCAGGTCGCTGTGGAACAAGATCGTACATAATGCCTGGAAATCCGCTGAACCCGGTATCCTGTTCTGGGATACTATTCTTCGCGAATCGGTACCCGACTGCTATGCCGACCTTGGCTACCGTACACTTTCGACTAATCCCTGCGGTGAAATACCGCTCTGTGCTTACGATAGTTGCAGATTAATCGCGATTAATCTCTACAGCTATGTCGACAATCCATTTACTGCTTCTTCACGATTTGACTTTGACCTGTTCAAAAAACATATCCAATATTCCCAAAGGATGATGGACGACATCATCGACCTGGAACTTGAAAAAATTGATTTTATCCTTGACAAGATCAATTCAGACCCGGAAGATCCGGAAATTAAAAGAGTGGAGAAAAATCTGTGGGAGAATATCAAGATTAAGGCAATAGAAGGAAGAAGGACAGGTATAGGCATTACAGCAGAGGGAGACATGCTGGCAGCATTGGGATTGCAATATGGCAGCGATAATGCCATTGATTTTTCGATAGAAGTACAGAAAACTCTGGCAATAGAAGCATACCGTTCATCAGTACTGCTTGCTCACGAAAGAGGTCCGTTCCCGATATTTGATTTTCAGCGCGAAAAAAATAACCCTTTTATCCAGCGTCTGCGTAAAGCCGATGAAAACCTGTTTCAGTCGATGATGGAATACGGAAGGCGTAACATAGCCCTTCTGACCATTGCCCCCACGGGTACAACAAGCCTTATGACCCAGACCACTTCCGGTATTGAACCTGTTTTCATGCCGGTGTACAAACGCCGCAGAAAGGTCAATCCTAATGATACTAACGTAAGGGTTACTTTTACCGACGAAGTGGGCGACTCGTGGGAAGAATATAATGTATTTCACCATAAATTCATTACCTGGCTGGAAGTAAACGGTTACGACCCCAAAAAGGTACAGGCAATGAATGACTACGAAATTGACCAGATAGTCCGTAAGTCTTCCTATAATAAGGCTTCATCAAACGATGTGAACTGGGTAAGCAAGGTGAAGATGCAGGGCGAGATTCAGAAATGGGTCGATCATTCAATCAGCGTATCTGTGAATGTTCCGGCTGATGCAACTGAAGATCTGATCGGAAAAATTTACCAGACCGCCTGGGAAAGCGGCTGCAAGGGTATCACTGTTTACCGTGACGGATCCCGCACAGGTGTGCTTGTTTCTAACAAAAAGGAACAGAAAGAACAGCAGATCAATATGGACCAGCAGATCAAGCGTCCGAAAACACTTGACGCCGAAATAGTCAGATTCCAGAATAACCGCGAAAAATGGATCGCATTCATAGGACTCAAGGATGGTCATCCTTACGAAATATTTACCGGTGTTGACGATGAGGAAATATTCCCTGTACCCAAGTCCATTACTAAAGGCAAAATCATTAAAATTAAAGATGAACAGGGGAATTCCCGATATGATTTTCAGTATTGCGATAAATATGGGTATGCCAAGAATTTCAGCGGGATGTTTTCTTCATTATCACTTGACAGTGAGAACATCAACACCTGGAAAAACGGGGTGGAACGCGCCCTGAGAAAATATATACCTGATGGAACAAAAGCCAAACCGGGAGAAAAATGTTCAGCCTGTGGCTCACAAAACCTGGTCTACCAGGAAGGATGCCTTATCTGCCTTGATTGCGGTTGCTCCAAGTGCTCCTGAACAAAACATCATCTGATAACATAATATCTTTTTTTAGTATCTAATTTCTGGAATCTTGATGAGTTTTGACAAAAAATTCCAAAAGACAAATCACAAAAAACAAATAATAAACAATATCAAAGTTTCAAATACGAAACTAACTACTTTGAATTTGTTATTTTGTTGATTGATATTTATTTGTTATTTGTATTTTGAGATTTGTTCCGCCACGGCGGATTCTTGATTGGTTCGGGCTCGGTTATGTTAGGGACATGGGGCAAAGACGTGTCCCTTTTTTATTTTCCGGCAAAAAATCTGTTAGTTTGAATCCTTTAAATTTTTCTTATAAAATGAAACTGATCACATTAATTATCATTACTGTTTATCTGTCAATTAGCGCTGCGGCCCAACAGAATGAACCCGATTCGGTGGTTCTGAAAAAAGTATTTGATGAAGCGCTGACAGATCATTCAGCCTGGGAAAACCTGAGATATCTCACGTGCACCATTGGTCCGCGCATATGCGGATCACCACAGGCAGCCGCTGCGGTTGAATGGTCAAAACAGGTTTTGCAGGAATTGAACCCCGACACCGTCTGGTTGCAGGGGCTGAAAGTAAAAAACTGGAAAAGAGGCGATAAAGAATACGGGGCCATTACCTCCTCAAAATTTGGTTTTCGCCAGGTAAATATTGCTGCACTGGGCTTATCTTCTCCCACACCCGAAAACGGGATTGTTGCTGAAGTGGTGGAGGTGCATGATTTTGATGAACTGGCCAAACTCGGAAAGGAAAAAGTGGCCGGTAAAATTGTATTCTTTAACAGGGCCATGGACCCGGTGAACTATTATACATTCGCATCATACGGTGGTGCGGTCAATCAGAGGGTCAGCGGTGCATCGGAAGCAGCAAAATATGATGCTGCAGGCGTAATTGTCCGTTCGGTAGCTTCGTCCGAAGACGAATTTCCACATACAGGATCAATGCATTATGCAAAAGAGGATAAGCTGAAACTGCCGGTGGCCGCAATCTGTACCCGTGATGCCGACCTCCTCGGCAAATGGTTAAAGGATGATCCTCACCTGGTCTTTTATTATAAAATGACTTGCAGAACTCTGCCTGATGCGGATTCATACAATGTGATCGGCGAGATACGCGGCTCTGAACATCCTGACGAAATGATCACCATTGGCGGTCATCTTGATTCATGGGACATTGCACCCGGCGCACACGACGATGGCGCAGGAGTAGTCCAGTCAATTGAAATTATCAGGTTGCTGAAAAAGCTGAATATTAAGCCAAAACACACCATCCGGGTTGTATTGTTCATGGACGAGGAAATGGCACAGAGAGGAGCCGCAAAATACAGTGAAGAAGCTTTAAGAAAGCATGAAAAACACCTGGCAGCCATTGAATCAGACAGGGGAGGCTTTGCTCCTACCGGCTTCTCAGTGGATGCTGCAAAAGAACAATTGGACAAGATCAAAAGCTGGAAAAACAATTTTGAAAAGTACGGTATTCATGAATTTTATGCCGGAGGCAGCGGTGTGGATATCGGCCCCCTGAAAGACCAGCACGTACCGCTGATCGCTCTTGTAACCGAATCACAGCGTTATTTCGATTATCATCACAGCGCCAACGATACTTTTGACAAAGTGAATATGCGCGAATTGCAGCTTGGAAGTGCAGCCATGGCATTTCTGGTACTGATGATTGATAAATACGGATTATAAAATACCAATCGATAATATAATTTGATCTGAAAACATTCACCACTGACAGCCGGATTTCAACAAATGAATTCACTATTGTCCGACAAATTAAAATATTTCGTTCCTACGGAACTTGATTTTCAGGATCAAATTATTTTCTACCAATATATTATTGCTACGGGATAGCCATATAGTGGGTGATATATTCATCATACCCGGTAATAATGAGGGGTTGAAACATTTCAAAGAAAGTTTTACCGGAAAGTAATGAAATGATATTTCATAAAATATCACACAGAGGTTGGATTTTCTTATTCTTTTATCAAGTGAAATTTTTTCAATAACTTGCCGGTGATTTTCGGTAGGGTTGGTTGGATAATTTTTCATCTTATTTTGACTTTATCGGTTATAGATCAAATAAATACAAATATTGCATCAACCATACTACTGATTATCAATTTGTAATAAACACTCTTTCAGCACAAGTTCATTCTTTGAAATTTCAGTACTGTTTCTGAATTATGTCATTAAGAATTCTGCATGTCTTTTCGTCCTGTTTCTATGCGGGATCAGTTGCCAACGCAATAAGCTTATCTGAAAAACAAATATCAGAGGGTCATAAAGTTTATTTAATATCTGACCCCGGTAAGCTCACCGGCAAGTTTTCCATCACTCCTTTACCCGTCTCAAACCGTGCAATTTTGCAACGAATCAGGAATGTCATTTTTTTAAGAAGATTTATCCGTACCAATCAAATTGATATTATTCATGCGCATTCCCGGGCTACCAGCTGGTTATCCTATTACGCTGTAAAAGGTACCAGGGTGGCTTTAGTTTCAACTATACACGGCCGTCAGTTTAAACATTTACCAATCAGAAAAATTGATGTTTTTGGAAAACGGATCATTGGAATCTGTCCAAACCTGATTGAGCATCTTAAAAGTGAAATAAAGCTTGACCCGAATAAGCTGGTATTTATTCCCAATGGTTTTGACATGGAATTGCTTCAAAAATATAAGCGGACACGGCAGGATGAAAAAATGATCATTACATACGTAGGACGTTTTAATGGTATAAAAGGTGACATTATTCTTCAATTACTGACCAATGTTTTTCCCGGGCTATTGCAAAAATATCCTTCATTGAACATTCAGCTTATCGGCGGGGAGTGGGGAAATGGCATCAATAACATTAAAAACGTTTTCGGGGAATTAAAGAACAGATTTGGAGAACGTATCCATTACGGTGGATTCAGTGACAATGTGCATCAGTTAATAAATAATACTGATTTACTGATTGGTTCAGGTCGTGTAGCTATTGAAGGATTAATGCATGGAGTTCCTGTTTATTCTATTGGCGAAGGCTGTTGTCATGGCATTCTGACTTCATCCAATATTGAAAATGCTGTTCAGACAAATTTTGGTGATATATTGTCTGAGGATATATCATTTCAGCCCGATACAAAGGAAATTTTCAGTGAATTAAATTATTTCCTTGAAAATCAATCTGAATTTCAGACCACTCTTAGCCACTTTCTGGAAATTTACGATTTCAGGAATGTTTTACCAAAGATAATGCAGGTATACAGGTATGCCATCATGCGAAAAACATATCGTGGCAGCATACCCATCTTAATGTATCATAAAATACCGGATACTCCCATTGAAAGTCAACACAAAACATTTATTCCAAAAAAGAAATTCATAAAGCATCTGCAATTTTTCAAATTAAGAGGGCTGACTTCAATGACTTTTAAGGACTATCGCGATTTTGTCAATGGTGACCGGGCGATCAGTGAATTTCCGAAGAAGCCTTTTATCATTACATTTGACGATGGCTACGAGGATAATTACAGAAACCTGCTTCCACTAACCCGGAAATTTGGTTTCAAAGGCGTACTCTTTTTGCTTGGCGATTTTTCGATAATGAATAATACCTGGGATTTGGGTGAAAATCCTCAAGATAACCGGCTGATGTCTGCCGGGCAAAAAAAGGAATTTGCGGATTCGGGCTGGGAAATAGGCGCACATACACTTACTCATTCCGATATGACAAAGCTTCCCGACCACCGGGCCATATTTGAAATGAAAGAGAGTAAGGCTCTCCTTGAAGAGAAATTGCAGACTGATATTATCTCCTTTGCTTACCCCTTTGGGATTTATAATGATCAGGTACAAAAAATGGTAAAAGAATCAGGTTTTGAGTTTGGGATATCCACTGACACCGGAGGAATATTTATTGAAGATGACCCATACGCAATATTCAGGATAAACATGTTTCCCAATGAATCCTGTTTTAGTCTTTACAAGAAAACCTCTCACTGGTACCGGGCTTATTATCGTCGCAGACGGGGACATTAAGCAGAATCATTAATTTGTGTTTGATCTGGCCGAAATTGTAATACAGTACGTCGATAAATGAAAAACCATTATTCAACCAGCGGAGAAAGAGGGGAATGAACTTTTTAAACTAAATCGCTCATTTTCAACCTTCCCCAGGGGTGTTTTTTATCAGTCCCACACATTCTCCAAACATTTCCCGCACCCCTTTGCAGCCTTGCATTTATCTGCATTACAGGGCAAAGATAAGTATTTTCTCAATTCAAAACCTGGGAGTGAGTTAGTAATTTCGAAAAAGTCAGATACCAAGTCTCAAGCTCCACAATCAATGGTAATATTTTTTTTAAAACGAAAATGTTTAATGTATTTTATAATGATTTAGACCATTTTACTATTTGGATAAGCTTCATTTAGCATTCTGAAAAATTCTGCATAAGGATAATATTTTTGTTTCCCATTATTTTGATTTATAAGACAAAAATAAACTTTTAATAAAAGAATTCCATTACGCTTTATAAATGGAGTTTTAATAAAAGAATCAAACTTAAAAATAACTCCGCTTATTTTAATATCTTTCCCAATAAAGAACTTGTATTTCTCACAAAAATCCTCATATTGTTCTTCCCGTAGGATTGAATGAATATGATTTAATTCATTATTCATTTCATCTTTAAAGTCTTCAATCATATAAGGAAATTCAACGCTTAATTGTGCTATCATTTCAGCTAATCGATTTTCTAAAACGTATTTTACACCAGGAGGAATAATCCCATCCTCTTTTTCCGTTTTATATTTTTCAACTATCTTTTTTGCTTCTTTCAAATAAAATTCTTGAAATCGAATATTACCAAGTCTTTCAAACATAGAATTAATTAAAAGGTCAAAATCTCCATTCTTGTCATTGGTAAATTCAACGTCATTATTAAAATGTATATCTTTATTTATTTTTTCACCTGACATAACATTTTGATAGTAAGAATAATTTACATCATCAGGGTAGTTTTCACATAGTGGAATACACGCACAAATAATATTAAATAATTCAATATAACAATAAAGGGTTTTATTATTATTTGTCCTTAATACTAAAAGGTGTGTAATTTCACATGGTTCATACTCGCGAATATCGCATTTCCAATTGCAAAATGTAACATTATTAAGACATTTATCAAATCTTATAACTCTTTCAGTTAGTTCTTTAATATAATCGACATTCAAATTGCAATAGAAATAAAATTCAGTAGCAATTTTATTAAGTGCTATTATTAACTTAGGTGTAATATTTAATTCGAAATTTATTTTAAAACTATTATGATCATAAACGTTTTCTACTAAAACATAACCATTAAATTCTTGACCCTCTTTGCTTAGTTTTTTTGCTTGTTTTTGAAAAGTCTTCAAAGCTGACTTGGCTCCACCAGAAACAGTTAAAATAGTTTTGCCGTCAACTATTTTTTTAATTACTTCATCTTTTAACGGTGATACTTCACCTTTTTTGCTATAATTATATTTAATTTCATCTAATCCTTCAGCATGAGTATGATTCGCATTTTCAAATCCTAATACAATTAAGACAGGATTTAATATCTCTTTGAATATTGGGTCTATAAATCTTCCAAATGCGTTATTACAAATTGAACAGATTATGTTAGTAGAATGTAACTTCCCGTTCATGGAATCAGGGATAATATGTTCATCAGAATTATCTAATGGTCTTAAACAGAATAAACAATTTGATCGTTTCATAAATGGTCAAATATTATGAGTTAAATACTGCCTGTTATTTTTGGAACAACATATGAAAAAAATATAGAAAGCAAAATAATGTAGCATATAAAAGTTGATTTACCTTCAACATTAAGAAAATATTGTATTGTGTATTGCTGCAATACGGTCAAGTTCAAAATATTTCTTCAAATTCTAAATATTAAACCTGAGAAGCAGAAATCTCATTGTTCTTATCATTTGCTGGAGCAATGCTAATTTTTGTTTTACCATAAGTTTTGAATATTTTCGCAAGTGTCAAACAATAATCCATTCTTTCAGAATCAGTCCATTCTTTTAGTATTTTATTCACTTCAGGTCGCAAAGGTCCTGTCACACTTCTTCTATCAAGAGAATCATATATTTCAAAAGGATTAACCTTTATTTCTGATCTCCTCCTTCCTAGTCTTTTGCTAAAATCTACCATACTCAATTTATTATTTTGCCTAAAGTTAAAATCATAATATGTCGAAATATGACTATATATTATTCATCTTCATCACAATAATCTTCATAGATTTCTTCAAGGCGTTCTGCTAATTTATGAAAGGTGGAATCTATGTTGTCCTCTGAGTACGGAATATAAATTAGTCCATATAAGTCGGAATTAATTTCTACGGATTTTTCTTTTAATATTACTAAATCCTCTCTCTCTTCAAATACACCAATGCAATAACCAATTTCAAATAAAACATTTTGCCTAGAAATATATTTATTGTCTGCAATCTTGTCGTCTTTACTCATTATTGCCACAGCACATTCACAATCTTCGATATTTTCTTCAAGGTCATCAATTATTATCTTACCAGGAATATTGTCCTCGATTAAAACAACAGTCTTGAAATTTAGAGAATGGTTTATAAATCTTTCGACATTTCTCCAAGTATCCGAATGTCCATGGATAATAAAGACTGTAAAATATTTTTCTTCTCCATCCTCGTTAATGTAGGTTCTATATTCAGACATAACTTTATATAATTAAATTGTTTGTTTACGAGTATGCAATTCAAAATACTTATAATTCAGACAGGTTTAAGAAACCATAAAAGAGAACTTTCTTGGTATAACAAATTTATTGAAATTGGTGGATAACGTCGGAACATAAGAAATTTTATTTATTTCAAAATAATCAGATTTCTATTATATTATTTAGATATCAATATCATATTGTTACTACGGTTGGATTTATGCTGATAATTAATTGTTCTGAACTAAGACATTTAGAGATTGATTGATCCGGAGTTTGAATTTTAGAGTACACTTCCAATGCTTTTTTTGTGGTTTTTGGTTTTGCTTCCTCTTGCGCAACCCCAACTAGTTTAAATCTATCATAACCTAATGGAGTTACTGAAGATAGAAAACAATTTGAATAAATTCCACCTTCGTTAGTATCATAGGAACTTTCACCTACTGAACAAGCGTATAAAGAAACTTGTTGCTCAATAGCTTGCATTATTCTGGATTCATAAGCTTGCCTTAATATATTATTTCTTGCTTCATTTAAATATTGTGATCTAAATAAAGCTTTACTATCCATTAAAGTAACAGTGCTAACATTTCTACAACAATCAAATATTGATATTTGTCTTGGTGCAATCCATCTCAGCTCTGATTCATTAATAACCTCCTCATTTTTATTAATCTCTAAAACAGTACCTTTTGAATAGCCTCCATGTCCACTAAAAACGACAAAAGTAAAATCTGGTTTCTGAGCTTTAATTGCTAATATTAGTGCCAATAAACTCGTTCTTGTAGGATTCATTTCAACGATAATCTCAAATTCAGTCCAGCAGCCTCCCTGTTCACTCATTAAAAACTTCAAAAAATGTTCAATATCCAATTTTACTCCAGGTAACCCATTTGAATTTCCGAATAATAATGCTCGTCTTTTCATGATACTTAATTATTTAACGTATGAATTAACAAATTGTCTGAAATGTTCGTCATATCCATCAATATTTTCATTTTCATCAATGGGATGTAACCAATTTAGTTTGTGAATGCGAATCCAAGTCTTAACATCCACGAATTCTTCAATGCTCTTTTTATCATAATTGAAAAATACACAAACATGATGAAGGTAATTAAAAATTAAATTGCAATACATATCATAACGTAAATAACGCTCGTCATTTGAGTCTTTAAAATCATTCCACTTTGTGGTAAATGGTTTACTTTCAAGATATGGATATTGTATTCCTATTTCTAAAATATTATTCAATTCATCATTTAGCTTTTCAAATTTCTCTTTTTTATAAAGCTCTAACGTAGTTCTAGAACTTTTAGCGGAATAAAATGCACTTATTGCAGCAGCAGTTGAACCAAGCACAGTTATGATAACACCACAAATTTGAATACAATCAGAGGTCATATAAAAATTTAATTAACATATTATCAAGCACATTGTAAAATTATATGCAAAGTTATTTTATTTCGTTTAAGATTCATTATCTTTCGTTAAATTTTTATTAACATATAAATATCAACATTCAAACTGTTAATAAATTTTATTCCCTTAATAATCAATATGCCAGACATAATCCTCTGTTTATCATCATTCTACAAAACACCTGATTTTGTCATCCGTATGGCCATTACCGATAACTTTGTTGGTTTACCCTAAACAGACCGGCAAAATTATCTTCACTTATTATTTATTTATTATGAATACTGATGGCTAACATAAATACTTTTACAAGCAGATGTCGATAGGTAACTTTCATCCCGGCAAACCCGGGATTTTCTGATGTAGAGATATGTAAGAACCTGGTGACCGAAGTTTATCTGTCAGTACATAAGTCCGAATATCCAGAGCGGTATCCTGTTGTTCATACCGGTTTCAAGGTTATCAATCACCAGAAATGAATTTTCCACATTCCTGATTTGGGTGAAGTCTTTGTTCCTGCCTCCGATTTCAAAAACGTATTTTTCATTTACGGTAAAATCACCTTTTTTTGCAGATGAAACCGAACATGTAGTATTTAACTGGTTGAAAAAGAATGTCTCCCTGAGGTTGCCGGTATTTATTGTCGCCGGTGCAATCGCATACATAAGATTGGTATTCTGAAGAAATATCTTTTCAGGCTTTGACATATAACTATTTCCCTGGCCGGCTGGTCTAAGCAAATTTAGCAGAGCCGACCTTCTCAGGTAATCAATATACTGTAACGCTGTTGGCCTGGTTGTTTCAATCTGATCGCTGAGTTTTTGAATATTAGGAGAATATGGTACCGAATTAGCCAGGAACCATAAAAGTTTCTTTAATTTAAGAATACTGCTGAATTCAATACTGCAAATTGCCGGAAGATCAGACTCAATAATCAGATTAATAATATTCAGTAACTTCAAGTCATATTCTTCTATACCCTCTTTAAAATAGGGGTAATAGCCATAGGTCATATATTTCTTTAATTCTGCTATCGGAATTATCCTGCCTGAAATATTACCGGCAATCACCCGGTGATCAGTAATTATCTCTTCTAATGTCAGCACAGGCAAACTTATGTTCATTTCCATATCAACAAATTCCCTGAAAGATAATCCGTGCAGATCATAGCTCACAGCTCTTCTGCTCAGGTCACCAAATCCTTTATAAATCTCGAGTAATGACGAACCGGTAAAAACAATATGAAGGCCGGGGTACTGATCATATATATTTTTGATTTCCTGTGACCAGTTTGAATACTTGTGCACCTCATCAATAAAGAGAAATTTACCTCCATCTTTTACAAACTCATCTGTAAAACCGGTTAAAGTATTAGTGGAAAAATACAGATCGTCAAGACTGATATAAACCACTTCTTTCCCCGGAGTAAAATTTTGTTTGATATGTTGAAGCATCAGGGTAGTTTTTCCTGTCCCCCTGGCGCCCTTAATTGCAATCAGCCTGTTCTTCCAGTTGATTGTACCTGCCAGATACCTGATAAAATCAGTGGATGTATTCTTGACCAGTTTATCTGATGATTCAATAATTTTTTCCATCAAACGTATTTTTTAAAATACAAAGATAGTGAATATATGTATTATTCAAAATACGTTTCTATGTTTTGTAATGCTAGTTGCTACATATTTCTCTGGGTACGCTGACTAAACAGCAGTGCTTGTATTTAAAGTCATTCTTTTTTGATTTAAGAACAAGGATCAACGATTTTTGATTTATGAAATATGTGTAATCATCTGATTTAATGATAACATCAAAAATCTAAAATCGTTAACTTAGCGAAGCGATTTCACGAACACCTTAAAAAATAAAAAATAGTTGTGAGTAATCGATATGCAACAATCAAAATATTGAATATTATAGACAGATGCTAAACATATCTGTTCATACCGATTCAAATATCCTCATTTAAACAGTTGAGCAGATTATTAAGCCGGTTGTCAGGTTTGACCGGTGAAAGCTGATCAATTCTGTAAGCGGGTACAACTTACATATTCATCTCTACGAAGAAATTGCTTCCGGGGAATTCAAATTCCAGGTTAAAATTTAATATTTAAGTTTCAAATGGAATTAAGGGTGGAACCTGGGATTTGAAATATTATGCCAGGGGCTTAAGATTTACAGAATAATCTATTATTTTTTTTGCGAAAATATTTTGTATCTTTGCAGTCCATAGACAACATATATGAAATTGCATGACAATTATGATGGCTGAAGGATGCAATAATACTTAAATGATAACGTAATGGCAGAAACGATCAATTGGTACGGAATGAGCGATCCGGCCATTGTAAGTGCACTGGGTGAAACTCTTCGGCAAATACGTCTTCAGCAAAACCTGACACAGGAACAGTTGGCCAAAAAAGCAGGTCTTTCCCGCAGTGCGATCAGCGAAATGGAAAACGGGAAAGCTGCCACTTCACTGCTTACCATTGTGCAGGTATTGCGGGCTTTACAGCAATTACACCTGTTGGATAACTGGCAGGTGGCTGGTCAGGTGAGTCCTTTGCAAATGGCAAAGCTGGCCGGGAAGGAAAGAAGGCGTGCTTCAGGCAAAGGAATGAATGATAAACAGGAGGAAAGCGAATGGTAGTGGCAAATGTCGATATTTGGGGTGAGTTTGCGGGCGCTGTATTATGGGATTCAAAATCAGGTATGGCAAGCTTTGAATTCAGTCCGGCATTTTTACAGAAAACCTGGGATATTGCACCACTCACTATGCCATTGTCAGATGCCCGGAGCAAACAGATATTCCGTTTCCCCGATCTGCCGGGGACTTATTATGGTCTGCCGGGTATGCTGGCTGATTCACTGCCTGATAAATTCGGAAATCAACTGATTGATGTATGGCTTGCCATACAAGGCCGGGAACCTGGTAGCATGAATCCTGTCGAACGTCTTTGCTATATTGGCAAACGTGGAATGGGAGCCCTTGAATTTCGTCCTGCTACCCGTATTGAGAAAGGCAGTTCCAATATACTTGAAGTGGCTGAGTTGGTTGTTTTAGCTCAAAAAGCAGTCAACCGGAAAGAGGGCTTAAAGACGAATTTATCCGATGATGAAGCACATGCCATGCTCGATATAATACGGGTAGGTACTTCTGCAGGTGGCGCCCGGGCAAAAGCGGTTATTGCCATCAATAAGAATAATACAGTCAGATCAGGCCAGGCAGACGTTCCGGAAGGTTATTCCCACTGGATCATCAAGCTGGATGGAATTTCCGATGATCAGCTCGGTGACCCCAAAGGATATGGCAGGATTGAATATGCGTATTACAAAATGGCGGTGGATTGCGGGATTATTATGAGTGAAAGCCGTTTGCTTGAGGAAAACAACCGGGCTCATTTCATGACACGGCGCTTTGACAGGGTAGGACATAACCAAAAGCTTCACATGCAGACTTTATGCGGGCTTTGTCATTTTGATTTTAACAATCCAAATGCTTATTCATATGAGCAGGCATTCCAGGCCATGCGCAGTCTCAGGTTACCATATTCTGATGCCGAACAGTTGTTCCGACGCATGGTTTTCAATGTCGTTGCGAGCAACAATGACGATCACACCAAGAATATCTCCTTCCTCATGAACGACAGCGGACAATGGAGCCTGGCTCCCGCTTATGATATAACCTATGCTTACAATCCAGATAACCTCTGGCTGATGCAGCATCAGCTATCAGTCAACAACAAACGCCGGGATATCAACCGGGACGACCTTCTGGACGTTGCTGCCCGAATGAATATCAAGAAGGCTAAGGAAATCATTGAACAGGTATTAGAGGTTGTTAATCATTGGGGAAAATATGCTCAACTGGCTGGAGTTTCCATGAAACTTGCAGAAAAGATCAAAAGTACCTTACTGTTCAATATCGTCCTGAATTGGCCAGAATGAGTCTGACCAATTGATAGCTATATAGAATCACTGATGTCCGGAGAAAACATATATAAGCATCTTAAATTCCCCGAATGTATAAGTTTGCAGAAGATTTCGCCCCTACAGGGCTTATTGTTGTTAG
>JAPLDU010000025.1 GCA_026391255.1 Bacteroidia bacterium
AAAGGACGAACCTGAATGTTTAGTAAAAGGAATACATCAGCCAATTATCAGCGAAGAGACCTTTTATGCTGTACAAGACGTGTTAAGTGGTAAGAAAGCAAATAGAAAGATTAAAATTAATGGGAAGAAATCTGATCTTCCATTAAGGGGTTTTCTTGAATGTCCGCGTTGTGGTAAACTCTTAACCGGCAGTGCTTCTAAAGGACATGGAGGCAGGTATTTTTATTATCATTGTTCTTTAGGTTGTAAAGAACGATTTCGGGCTACTCTGGCAAATGGAAAATTTGTGGAACTCCTTCGGGAAATAAAACCAAGGGATGAGATAAAACCCCTGTACGAAGCAATATTGAAAGACCTGTTACTTGAATGTGAAACCGGAAGGAAAGAAGACGTGAAGTCTGCAGATTCAGAAATAAAAAAGATACAGACAAGGCTGGAGAGCTTACAGGATAAGCTGGCTGATAATCAAATCGGTGTCGGTGATTACACAGCCATGAAGCGACGGTATGATACAAAATTGAAAGAATTGAATGAAAGAAAAAAAGAGTTGGTATATATGAGTAAGGAGGTTTATGAACAATTAATCTTCAGTTTTTCTTTCCTTAAAGATTTACCGTGTTTTTTTGCAGAAGCCACAGTAGACGTGCAACAGCGGATAATAGGTTCGATTTTTCCGGAAAGATTACAATTTTTTGAAAATAATTATCGAACCCAAAGATTGAATTCGGTAGTTGAGCTGATCACTAATATTAACAAGCCTTTCGGAAATAATAAAAACGGACAGTTCAGTAAAAAAACCGAAAAGTCCGCTCAGGTGATCCAGGCAGGAATCGAACCTGCGACCCACAGCTTAGAAGGCTGTTGCTCTATCCCCTGAGCTACTGGACCTCTTTTCGAGCTGCAAAGGTAACAGTTTCGTGAATAATTACAAGTGGCGTTAAGTGACTGTGTGACGAAGAGACTATTTACTATTCACTATTCACTCCACCTCAGGCGGATCACCGTTTCACTTCATTACAGATCCACAATCGTGGTTAATTTCAGGTCATTCAGAATCAAATTGACTATGTTGATCCGTGCCTGCGCGAAGTCGATGTTATTTTTATCAGTTGACTGTATGCAATTAGCAAAATAATATACATTATCACTGGTCTCAATATAACCGACATACCATCCAATTTCTTTGTTTTCCTGTTCAGCCATGCCCGTCTTTGCCCTCATAATATAACCAAGAGTGTCTTTTGAGATCATGATCTTTTTTACAATATCCATTGTCCGTTGTGAAAAAGGGAGTTTATTAAGGTGTAAGCGAATCAAAAAGTCAATTTGCTGTGACGGGGTAATACGAAGTCCGCCTGATAACCAGAATTTGTCTGTTCCGCCTGTTGTATCAGCATTACCATAATTTACCCTGTCAAGCCAGTATTTCATCTTTTGTCCTCCTACCCTTCTTGCAAGCTCCTGGTAATACCAAACGGTGGAATTTTTAAAAGCTGTTTTTAAATCCTGGTCATGGTTCCATGCCGGATTTTGCCTTATTACACCATCCCAATGAATTATAAAATTCTCATCTTTAATAATTCCGGTTTCCAAACCTATTAAAGAATTACAGATTTTAAAGGTTGAAGCAGGAATGAAGGGCTTTTTGAACTGTGACTGATTACAAAAAATAAACTTGTTATTATTCTGATCATAAAGTACAAATGAACCTTCCACTTTATACCGGTCGTAATACTTTTTAAAATCATCCCGGAATTCAGTCCGCTGTTTGTGTTTGCATGCCGTACAACTTAATATTAACAATATGCAAAAAAAGAAAGCTCGTGAAAATGTCATAATAGATTTTGTGTAATAATTCAATGTTTATTTATTATCTAATACAAATTGAACGCGGATGACGCTGATTGTTATGATTATTTAAGATTTAGTGTTTGTCAATAAATTTTTATTTTTTTTATTTAGGTAATACCATGTGTTTTCTCATTTACGAATAACACCGGCCCATTTGAGGACCTTCTCGCCAGCACCGTCTGCCTTGATATGAATGATATATACTCCGCCTGCTATTTTCCTGCCAGCCAGATTATTTAAATTCCAATCCTGGTAGCTGAGCGCGTTATTCTTCTTTATCCTGTTTATCAGAGCGCCATTGATACTGTAAACTGAAATAGTACATTTTGTCGGTAGGTTTATGATTTTGACAATATTATCAAACTCGCTTGTTTCATATTCGGAATAACCGAAATAAGGGTTAGGAACAATGGTGACAGAATCGAGTGCGGAATATAACTGACCGTTTGCAGGCTGCTGGTAAGCAATTCCTTTGGTAGTGAACCAGTAACGGGGAAAATTCAGCTTAACTGTATTACCATAAGTATCCTGAGTCAAAACATCATAATCACTATTATAAGTCACAGTATTGGAAATTGGATTTGACATCCGAAGGCGAATCCTGACATCGCTTTTTTGCAATGAAGCATCAAAACCAGTACCTGTGTATGCCGGGTTCAATAAAGGTATGCAAACCCACATGACATTTCTGTAAACATTCATTTTGAAATGTTTTTCATTCACAGTTCCACTATGACTGAATCGTGTTAACCTGTTATGAATATACCAACCCCCGTCATATCCCGGCATATAAGGAAATTGGGAACTCAGGCTGTCTATAGGTTCAAAGTTGTGACCCATGATATAGACATAATGCTTACCCCCGAAAAGCGCTTCCTGGAAATTAGAGAAGATATCTGCTGTAGGGTTCCATTTCATGTCCCGTCCATTACATGAAGGAAGCTGAGAAGCTTCACCGAATATAATATTCAGGCGTTCGCCGGATTCAACATTAATGGCATATCCGGGGAACCATCCCATTCCTTTATCGGAAATATAATTGGCAGCATTAATATCGCTACCCGATCCTGAACCGGGAGCAGCAGGATTGCCTTCCTTATCAACCGAAGGAGAACGTCTGAGGTCGAATTTATAAGCTCCACCCACAACCTGAAATCCGGGAATCGGATCTCCTGAATTGTTGGTATCGTTTTCGCTTGTTTCTACCACGCAAGACCTTGTCCATTTTGATTTATCGGAAGTGATGATCAGGTCAACACTGGCAAGCCGTTCAGCACTAAAATCCATAAGCTCCTGGCAACCCGTTGAATCATAAGCAGGGCCGTCAATGTAATGTGAAACCAATTTGTATGGGGCAAATGTACCAGATAATATGGACTCAAAAACCTGGTTCTCATCATATTGGCTGGTCGAAGTGGTAATATAATAATCGTTATAATTTTTAATATTCGGATCGTTCCTGGTACCGGAACGTATCCAGTTTTGTGCATCAGCATTATCTCCATCCTGTAAAAATGAAAGCCATTTGTTTGTGCTATCGGAATATTCAATGCCAGCCGACAGGAACCCCAGGCTATCACTGACCTGGCCGTTAGGGAACTTTACTATTTCAGCCGTTACCGACAGTCCCCATTCCGGGAAAATCTCTTCTGTACCTGAACTGATCCATGATTCCGACCAAACAGTATCAGGAGCAGAATGGTAAACAGTCAGGCTTTTGGGATCATGCAGTCCTGTTGTTCCGTATCCTCCTGAATGACCGGTACTATTCTGATGTTCATTATTAACAGCAATAGGATACCTGACAACATAAAATTTAGCATCGTAAATATTATGTGAATACTGGTTATAATTTACAGAGCAGAATTGAACCATATAATTACCTTCCGGCAGGTTCAATGGATCAATCACTTTTACCCTGATCGGGCCCCAGCCACTCTTATATACAGGCGCTACTGCCTTCCATGGTGAACCAGACATGATTTCGCTTATCGTTGCGTCAGTAAGCTCCAGTATATTCCTTGCCCCGCTCATTCCGTGAACCTGTGTGATTTCCGGTTCCTGTCCGTATGAAGCATGGTTGTTTTGATTTCCCGAGGAGTGAGGCATCGCCATAAAGACCTTCAGAGGTCCGCTCACAGACCTCTTTCCGACAAGGTAGGGCGTTTTCTGACCATTGTATGACCAGGGATCAAGATTGTTGTAAGTCTGATAATTGTTATAGGCATAGGCAACCGGCATGTAATAATACTTCCGGTAATTAGCCAGTCTGCCACCGGAAAACATATCATTTTTAACTGAAAATGAATGACTGATGCCTTTATTGGCGCCTTCCACTTTTATCGTGGGAACAATCGTTTTCAGATCAGACGACCATTCATAATTAATGATCCTGCTGACCCCGTTTTTGATGTCACACTGGAATGCAAGCCTTGCATAATCAGTGTTCCAGAGGTCATCAATTCCAATGGTCGAATCTTTAATCTGGAAAACCTGGTAACCTTCAAAACGGTAATATTTATTCACTGAATCAACTGTTCCGTTAAAATCAGTATCCACATTCACAATAGTATAATCCTGTTCGTGATAACTTTCCAGGTAATTATTGGATGCAGGGATATTATAAATATTAAATGCCAGTTCTTTATTCAATCCGATGATCTTCAGTTCCGGTGCATCAGGGCCTGTTATGTTTTTCATACAATGATCGAAAAGTTTCTGCACCTTATCATCGTCAGATTTCAGGACTTCCACCGAAGTAAAGTTATCTCCTGTCATGGCCCTGGACCAGATTGCCCCTATCAGGAAATCGTTTACCTGGCCGGGTTCAAAAGTAAACGGGCCGGTTGATGTGACGAATCTGCGGTCACCCGGAGGATTGTGTAAAGTGATCTCGGACCAGGGTGGCTGCGGTAGGCCGCCGGTTCCCCATCCGCAAGGATCAGAATCTCCCGGGAACATAAAAGCTGAAATAATATTCGTCGAGTCGGGATTGGAATAATAGCCATATCCACCGTAGAACAAGGGAGTGCCGTCAATCCACAATCCTTTCAGGTAATTATAATACTGGTAATCTTCCTGCGGGTCGCACATACTACCGGAAGAGCAATTATTGAAATATTTGAAATGAGTCATGCCCCAGCGTTCATTATCCACAATTCCATCACCAAATCCCTGGCCGTCTATATTGCCGTTCATAATGTTTCCATCACAGTTCAGGTGGCCGGTAAGTGTATCCCAACTGGAAGGGTTGTCCTGGTAATCTGCATCCTGGTAAGGGCCAAGCAGAAAATCAATCCCAACGGCGGGTGGAGGAGGTTCAGGACCTCCATAGGCATAGGGCTGACCAGAACCATCAATGGCTTTCCCATTATACAAATAGCCAAGTCCGCGGCTGACATCACATCCCACGTAATCATCAAAGGGATAGCCCAGGTCAGCATCCGTCCAAAAGCCAAGGTATGTGGATGAATATGCAATATTTGAACGGTTGATCATCTGGTATTGATAAAATGTGCAATTATTCAGCACATCGCTGCTCACATAGGCAAAAGCCTGTGCCCTGAATTCCAATCTCATGGCATCGCCGGTGGGATCAGTATGAATATTCCCATTATCGTTGAACACCCACCATAATGTCTGGTCACCTTCAAGTATCACTTTGTGATTTTCACGGGTCGTTTTGCATAAGACTTCATTATTAAAATCATAATCGGGATAATCTCCTTTCTGTGGATTATATACACCGTCGCCGTCCGCATCGTAAAACGGGGCCAGGAACTGGTCGTAACCTGCCGCAGCATCACCATTGCCCGGCCAGTGAAGAATTGCATCCGGGATGATATATCCGGCATATTTGGTCTTCCTGACATCCGCACTTGACTTGAACCAGTCACGAAAAGTGACAACGTCCGACTTGTTGATCTTAAATACCTTATCATATTTAAGGCATTCCTCACCGGTTGTTGAACCTTGCAGCGGACCATTGGTAATTAAGGGGCCTGTCCAGTAATCAGTGCCTTTTTCCCTAAACCTGATGGCACAAAGATGCAACTGTTCATTGGCATCCTGTCCACCCATCCATATTCCTCCACAAAATAAAGAGGTTTTACCTGAACCTGCCGGAACTTCATATTCTGATTTTCCTTTCAGGTCCCACCACATGTCACCGCCGGACTGTATCAATGCCCTGACATTGTTGATGTCGAGCTCGGCAGATGAAGCGGGAATAATGCAACCTTCAGTAATTGACTTTGTTGATTTATGCTCCTGTGAAAATGCATAACAGTGAAAAAAACAGGGAAGAAATAAGACTATTAAGAATTGTCCTGCTGTTTTCATATTCTTATATTTATAAATCAGATGTAAATATAAGAAATTTTCAGACAGTTTGTACTACATTTTTGTAATAATTGAAAACAAATTATTATATAATCTCTCTGCAGTCAGAAATAAAACGCTGATGACGCTGATTGTTATGATTATGTATGATATTCGTCAATAATCCGTGTTATGCTGAATTAATAACTGCGGTTTTGTTACCCAGAATTCTGAGCATGCTGGCGTGTTTGCGGATTGCCCTGAAAAAATTAGTCTCAACATGATATGGAAGGTCGTACTTCAGGGCTGTGCTTTTCACGATATTTGAAATGTTCCTGTAATGAATATGACAAATATTTGGAAATAAATGATGTTCCACCTGGTAATTCAATCCTCCCACCCACCAGAAAAACACACGGCTTTTTGGTGAATAATCTGTGGTAGTTAAAAGTTGGTGGATAGCCCAGTTATTTTCCATATTACCCTGTTCGTCGGGCAATGGGTATTCTGAGCCTGGCATTACGTGTGCTGACTGAAAAATGACGGATAATATCAGGCTGCTCGTAAAATGCATAGCGAGGAACGACAATAAGATCCATGACCATGAAACTGGCAGCAATATCATGGGAATTACCAAGAAAATCATATAGTATAATATTTTTGACAGGATAAGATTAAACTTTAAACGTCTGAAGGATTGATGTCTGTCCAAATTCGCTCCTTTTCTTTGATACAAGTACAGCTTCCGGAAATCTTTAATGGTTATCCATGATAATGTCAGTAAACCATAAAAAAACCATGCATACAGATATTGATATTTATGGATCTTATGCAATGGTTTATGAGGTGAAAACCTGAGAAAACCAATAGGGTCAATATCTTCATCCTGACCGTCAATATTGGTAAATCCATGATGAAGGGTATTATGCTGATATTGCCAGGTAGGAGGGAAACCACCCAGAAAATATAATGAATAAGCAAGTAATTTATTTATTTTCCGGCTTTTTGAATAAGTCCCGTGATTGGCATCATGCATAAGCACCATACCGACACCAGCCATACCAATTCCCATCAAAATCCAGTTTAAAAAAATCCAGGTAAGTGATTCAATTACGCCTGACATCATCAAAATATAAGGTGTCAGGTAAACAGAGACCATAATAACTGACTTTACCGCCATGCCTGCATTTCCATATTTTGAGATATTGTTCGTTTCGAAATACAATTCCACCCTCTTGCGTAATTCATTGATGAAATCAGGTTTCTTTTGTACGGGGAATTTAATTTTGTATTTTATTCCGCTTACCCTTTTGTTCATATCTTCAAGAGTCTTTAATCCTGAAGGCACATCTGTACTATTTATAATAAATGTCATTCTGTTCAGAAATTAATATATATTATTCCCCCGTATTCCAAATACTGTTCTGAAATGATAACCGTACACTGCGAAGGTCATTGCATCGGTAAATGAGCCGGGGCGTCTCAGAATCGTCCATATTAGAAATTTCCAGTATTCGCGTCTTCCTTTGTTTGCAATACCAATAATGATTATTATTTTGATAAATGATAAAACTTGTGAAAATTCAATTTTCTCATGTCTGATCTGTTTATTCCTGTAATTTAATAAAAACCGGCGTATTCTTTTATAATATGGTTTTGTGGTATAAATATTCTGAATGATTGTTTTATAACCCTTCAGCAGTTCCTGGGAATTCATTTTGGGAATAAAGTTCATGGAAAAATCAGTATTGTCACCGGTTGCATCATCCATTAACCTGTTTTCTGACTCAAGCCGCTGATAAAGCCGGGTATTTTTGGGCGCATTTAACAACCCGACCATGGCAGAGACAATTCCGCTTTGTTGAATAAAATCAATTTGTCGTTGAAAAACGTTTGATGAATCGCTGTCGAAACCTACGATAAACCCGCCTGATACTTGTATCCCGGCCTTTTGTATCTTGATTACACTTTGTAACAGGTCCCTGTTTTTGTTCTGAACCTTGTTACAATCCTGAAGAGATTCCTCCACAGGCGTCTCAATACCAATAAAAGTGGAGATAAATCCTGCATTAATCATCATTGACATTAATTCCTCATCATCCGCAATATTAATAGAGGTCTGGGTATTAAAGACAAAGGGGTAATCGTGAATTTGCATCCATTCTGTCATGGCCGGAAGAAGGTTGTCTTTTATTTCTTTTTTGTTCCCGATAAAATTATCGTCAACAATAAACACTGGTCCTCGCCAATTAAGCTGATAAAGAGTATCAAGCTCGTTTAATATTTGTGTTGTATTTTTCATCCTGACTTTGTGGCCCAAAAGTGAGGTTATTTCGCAAAAATCGCATGCAAAAGGGCATCCCCTTGACACCTGAATAGTAATGGATGCATAGGTTTTCATTGACAACAAATGGTAATCGGGTACCGGGGTCAAAGTTATATCAGCATATTCACCGGTTTTGTATATTCTTTCAGGGCTATTACCGTTTTCTAAATCCTTCAGGAAAAGGGGTAAAGTAATTTCCGCTTCATTTAAAATAAAATGATCAATTTCAGGATAATCATTGAAATCCTGGGTAAAGAGAGGGCCGCCTGCCACTATTTTTTTCTTCTGCCTGACACATTCCTTAATCACCTTGTTTACAGATTCTCTTTGCACATACATGGCGCTGATAAAAACGAAATCAGCCCAGGCGATATCACTGATCAGAAGATCAGAAACATTCAGATCCACTAATTTTTTCTGCCATGTTGCCGGAAGCATGGCCGATACGGTTATCAGACCCAGAGGAGGCACGGCAGCTTTCTTGGAAATGAAACGCATAGCATGCCTGAAACTCCAGTACGTATCGGGATATTTAGGATATACCATTAAAATATTCATATGAGGAAATATTTAGTGTTTTTCATTAAAGTCATTCTTTTGGATTTAAGAACAAGGATTACTCACGAACATTTTTTATTTTATAAGGTGTTCATGAGATCGCTTCGCTAAGTTTACGATTTATGATTTATGAAGTACGTGTAATCATCTGACTTAATGATAACATCAAAAATCTAAAATCGTTAATCGATATTCGTCAATCAAGATACTGAAAATTATAGACAGAAACTATTTTATGGAGCAAAGGTACATCCTCAAATACCTGAACTGATATTAAAAGGGATTAACAGGAAATAATCAGTGGCAAAAAATACAAACTGAGGGTCAGTATCAAAACAACAGGATGGGTAGTTTTCGCCCCTGGCGAACTATATGGCCTCTTTCAGTTTCACCAGATATTGAAGTGAGACGGGGATTTGCTCACTGTATCCCTTTATTGTCAACCAGTGATTGTGATAATTTCTATCGAGCTTTTCAATATAATGCCGGTTGACTATACAAATTCTGTGGCAACGGATAAAATTGGAATATGGCCTTATTTGCTGCTCAATATTCTTCAGGGTATTTCGTATCAGTTTCTTTTTAAAATGATCTCCTTCTTTAAATACGATCTCCACATAATTATCGGCAGATTTTATAAAAGCAATGTCTGCAATCAGGAGATTCAGATTCTCGGCACTGTTCTCCGAAACAAACTCAATGGATTTATTCAGGTAATCTTCTTCGTATTTTTCGACGTGCTTTTGAATAACCTCTTTTTCCCTGATGAGCGATTCGTTTTGTTGCCTCAAACCGTTTAATGCATCATAGAGCCATAAGGCCAGCGAAGGAGCAATACAAATGATCACCACTTTAAACATGACATAAAAAGAAATACTTACAAATCCTACATAATGCAGATAAAATGCAAAAGCAACCGAACTCAGTACCAATATACTAAAATTAAGGATGTAGGAGGGCAGGTATTGCTCGTGTTTGCTTTGGTCATAGTCATTTATAATCCATGGTAAAACTGTACGGATTAAAACCATAAACAAAAAGACTATTGCTGCTAACCCGGCAATGAATAACAAACGATTGTTAAAATCAAAGCTGTCAAGTGAAAATGGTTGAAAAAAAAGAATAAATAAAAACACTCCGAAACTAATACTGAGTAAAAGTCCCAGGTCTTTTTTCAATAAATCCCATAAAAGATTCATTTTTTTATTCATTCCTGAAATTCTGAGTATTTAATGATCGTTCTCTTGCCAGTCACATCAATTATCCGGCAACCAAAATTACAGCTTTTTTGCGAATTTACAAAAGGATAACCGGTATCAGGAATATCGTCATGAGCGTCATGTACGTCATGAACGTCATGAGCGTCATGTACGTCATGAACGTCATGAGCGTCATGTACGTCATAATTCACAAGACCCGGTTATACTATGACGATTATCGTGTTTGTAACCCTGGCCTACGACTCAATACCTGTGACTTGTAATCCATCATTCTTATCACTGTCACTTCTTGTGACCGTTGACGTTCATGAAATTCTGTCTAAAAATCCGCTGACATTTCTGGTAATTTTTTATTTTTGTCTTACAAGAAAGAGAAACATATCGAGAAAATTAATATTTTAGGAATGCAATAATAATCCTCAAATTTTCAAATTTTCAAATCTTCAAATTATTTAAATATGAATCTGAATAGCAGGTCAATTGTACATATTTGCATATTGCTGGCTGTGATATACATTTTTACAGATTGTTCCGGGTACAAAAAACTGAATAATGCAATATCAAATCCTAAAGGTGTAACAGAATTGAAAATCATGTATGGCAAGCTTTACAGGCTTCCGCCTGACATAAAAAAACTTACAGATTTGCAAACACTTTATTTATTTAAAAACCAATTAGATTCAATACCCAATGAGATCGGGGATCTTAAAAATCTGGAAACACTTGTCATCAGCAGTAATCACCTGAGGATACTGCCATCAACCATCGGACAGCTGACAAAACTTAAAAAATTATCGTTAAGACATAATGATATCCGGTCAATACCTCCTGAAATAGGCAATCTGGCTGAACTGAAGGAACTTCACCTGGAATATAATCACATAGAAAAACTGCCTCCTGAAATCGGAAAGCTGAATAATCTTGAATTTCTCTACATTGACGACAATAAATTACAAGCTCTTCCTGCGGAGATAGGAAACCTGACTAACCTGAAATTCCTGGTAATAGGCAAAAACAGCCTCAGCTCCCTGCCTGATGAAATAGGTAATTTAACCAATTTATCAGAACTTGATATTTCATATTGCAGTCCCATGGTGAAAATTCCGGAAACAATAAGAAATTGCAGACATCTTGAATATCTTTATATTGACAACTCAATGGAAATACCTTATTCAATAACAAATAATAATCCAAGGTTAAAAATAATCATGAAAGAAAAAGGAGATATTAACTGACATAATAATCAGGAATGAATACATTTGAAATAAATAAAATATTCCTGTTATGAAGACAATTATTATTACTGCATTTATCATATTTTTTTCTTTAAGATTTGTACAGGGACAGACATATCATCCTTTGGTAAAAGAAAGTTCTGTGTGGAATGTTACTGTTGTCAATTATTCATTGTATCCATGGGAACAAGATACATATTCCACCACAAGCTGGCTCATACTGGGTGATACAATGATAAATTCAATCAATTATAAGAAATTATCCACAGGAATTTATTGTAATGATACATCTTCAGATATTTCAAATTTCACTTATACCGGAGCGATACGGGAAGATTCAACAAAAAAAGTATTTCTATTAAAGGATAGTACTGAGTATATTCTATATGATTTTTCACTGAATACCGGAGATACATTTATTTACCAGCCAGGATATTATTCGAACTGTTATCATCTTATTATCACCGGACTTGATTCAGTTTTAATTAATGGCGAGTACCATAAAAAATACATCATTCAACCTGATTTCAATGGATGGACCTATGATTGGATAGAAGGTTTAGGCAGCCTGACTTCTTTAATTGATTATGTTTATCCCTGGGGAAATTTCGATGTACATTTAAGCTGCTATTTTGAAAATTTACATAATACCGATTACTCAGGATCATCGGGATCAGATTGTTGTATGAACTCATTAAAAATAAACAATGTGAAAGTACCAGCCAAAACTATGCAGTTATTGCAAGATCCTATATCCGGAAAATATCATATCATCAATAACATTACTGAAATTACAAAAATAATTGTGACTGATGTCAATGGAAGGCTAATCAAAATACTCCGGAATATCAATGAGATATATATTCCAAATTTGAATGCAGGAATTTATTTTGCCGATGTTTATTGTAAAAATGATAACAAGGTATTTAAACTGATATTATTTTAATTTGTAATTCCGAACTAAAAATGAAAACATTTGTAACTATTCTGATAATATTATCATTAATTTATTCGAAAGGAATTTGCCAGACAATCATAGTACCTGATGACCAGCCAACGATACAGGCAGCAATTAATGTTGCGGTTAATGGTGATACAGTCATTGTAAAACAGGGAACATATTTCGAGAATATCAACTTTACAGGAAAAGATATCATCGTAGCTTCAGATTTTTTAATATCCGGTGATACTTCTGTAATCAGTCAGACGATTATTGACGCCGACAGTCTGGGAGCTGCGGCAGTATTTGCTTTAGGTGAGACAAATGCTGCAAAGCTGATCGGTTTCACTCTCACACATGGAACAGGCAATGATGTTGCCAATCTAAAATACGGTGGGGCCATTTATTGTTCCGGATCAAGTCCTGTCCTTGATCACCTTCATATCACCGGCAACGGTGCAACGGGCATGGGCAGCGGTTGTGGAGGCGGGGTTTATTTTATCGCCTCGCAGGCAATTCTGTCTAACTCAATTGTGATGAATAATAACGCCTACTATGGCGGAGGCATCCGTTGCGATCAATCTGAAACAACCATTGAAAATTGTTTAATTAAAAACAATTCTGCTATATCGGGTGGCGGATTAATGTACTATATGTGTTTTTCTTCATTTGTCAGAAAATGTATTTTCACCGGTAATACGGGCATATATGGCGGCGCTATGTGTTGTACGGAAAGTAATCCCGTTATTGACAAAACCACATGCTTTAAAAACAAAGGATTGTATGGTGGTACCATCAATATTGGTGTCAACTCAGGTGCTAGCATCATAAATTCGATTTGCTGGGATAATACCATGCATCCCCCGGCAGTGAAAGAAATTTACCTTTCCGGGGGTAATTTTACTTCTGCTTACAACGATATTCAGGGAGGACAGGATTCTGTTTATGATGAAACCAACGGGATCATATATTGGCTTGCCGGAAATATTAATATCTATCCTGATTTCACGGATTCGGCCAGCCCTGACCTTCACCTGAACCCGGCTTCTCCATGTATTGACGCAGGAATAGCATTATTCATAAACGGAACGGATACTCTTACAAATATTCAGGATTATTACGGCAATGCACCCGATATGGGCGCTTATGAGTATCAGCCGGATAATGGAATTCATCCGGCGACTCATGTTTCATCCGGGAATTATGTACAAATTGTTAATAATAATCAAACCGGTGAAAATTCAGTTATTCTCCATGTTGCGCATGATGAACTCATTGACCTTTCTGTTTTGGATATGCTGGGAAGAACTGTAAATGTTTTAGTACACAAGATATTTAATCAGGGAGTCTATTATCTTGATATCCCATCATCAGAATTCCGCAAGGGCGCTTACCTGCTGAGGTTACACTCGACATCCGGCACAATCACCAAGAAATTTGAAAATTTGAAAATTTGAAAATGAGGCAATGTGACAATGTGGTAATGTGTCAATGTGGTAATGTGATAATGTGATAATTAATTGCAATAATATTTGATTCGATTGTTCAATTGTTCGTTTGTTCGTTTGTTCGTTTGTTCGTTTGTTCGATTGTTCGATTGTTGCACCTTTTCACACATGCCATGGGTGACTACACATCCTGATACCTGATACTTGCTACCTGATACTACCTTCTAATACCCAAACCTGTAACCTATCCCCGATTCGGTGTTAAGTATCTTAGGTTTTGCAGGATCGTCTTCGATTTTTTTGCGCAACTGGGCAATGAATACTCTCAGGTATTGGGTTTGTTCGACGTAAGCCAATCCCCACACTTCTTTTAAAATAAACTGATGCGTCAGTACCCTGCCTTCGTTTTTAGCCAGCAAAGCCAGCAATGAGAACTCGGTAGAAGTAAGTTTTAATAATTCGTCATTTTTACGTGCTGTATGATTGGCCAGATCAATGATTAATGCCCCTGATACAATGACCGGATTTTCAGAAATGTCCTGGTTATGCCGGATTGCCACCCTGATCCTTGCCAGTAATTCACCGGTACGAAAAGGTTTGGTAAGATAATCATTTGCCCCGTTGTCGAGAGCTCGGACAATATCATCTTCAGAATTTCTGACCGAAAGTACAATGATGGGTTTCTGGTACCATTCACGGAGTTTTTTTAAAATTTCCTGTCCGTCAGTATCAGGCAGACCCAGGTCGAGAATGATTAATGCAGGCTGATGTGTGGCTGCCAGAGCAATACCTTCTTTTCCGGTTGACGCTTCTGATATCTTATAGCCATTTGCTGAAAGGGTGATCTCAAGTAAACGGCGTATCTGCACCTCGTCATCAATTATTAAAATGAATTCCTGCATATCAGTTAAAAGTTTATAAAGTTCGTAGAGTTCGTAAAGTTCGTAAAGTTCATAAAGTTCATAAAGATTATAAAGATTATAAAGTACACATTATCACATTGACATATTATCACATTGACACATTACCACATTGACACATTACCACATTATCACATTGACACATTATCACATTACCACATTATCACATTATTTAATCAAACCTGTGTGATTGTTTTCACGGGGATATTAATGGAAAATATGGCGCCGCCGTTTGTACGGTTCCGTGCAATTACAGTTCCCTGTTGGGCTTCCACAAAACCTTTCACTATTGACAATCCTAAACCGGTACCTCCCGCTTTTGCATCTTTTCCCCGGTAAAATTTATTAAAAACCGAAGAAAGTTCGTGTTCCGGGAAGCCATTCCCTCTGTCCATTACCTGGATTATCAGAAAACCGTTGTCGAAAAAAAACTTGAGCCTGATATTGCTGCCAACCGGTGCATTCTGAGTTGAATTCAGGATAAGATTTTGCAGAACCTGTTCCATCAGCCCAAAATCGATATTCACAAGAGGCATATCGGGAGGAATGACTACTGATAATTTAAATGGCTGCAATTCCTGCTCAAGCAATTCAGATACTTTATTCGCTAAATCATGAACGTCGCACCAGTCAAGGTGCGGGGTGATACGTCCAGATTCGAGACGCGACATATTCAACAGGTTTTCGATTAGACGGTTCAGTCTCACTGAGGCTATGCTGATCTCCGAATAGAGTCTTTTCCTGGTTTCTTCAGGGAAAGCCTGAGAAAGCAGGGTATCAGAAGCTCCCATGATCGTTGCAACCGGAATGCGCAACTCATGAGATATTGAATTGAAAAGGGTTTTGTACAGTTTATCCGATTCATTCAGAATATCTGCTTTTTTGGCAGAAGTACGTAAAAATTCCCTCTCAAATTTACCGGATATCTGGGAAATAAACGCTTCCCAGAATTGCTCTTCACCCTCTGTAAAAACATGCGTGTGTTCGACTGCAATGACCCCTGTGTTAAAATTATTACCGGCAAGGGGATAAAATGTATATTCGGTAGACGGCAATGTATCGGTGTATTTCCCGGCTTTGGATGAATGACGGAATACCCAGGCCGCAATGCTGTACTCGTTTTCCGAAAGTTTTATTTTTGTTTCGTGGCTTATCTTATTTTCAAGCTGGTTTAATTCATTTTTAAGAATAATCGCACACTCCTGGCCGAAATATTTTCTGATATCCATCACAGCTATTTTTGATACCTCATCAATCCCTGAAGCCATTGTAATTTCACGTGTAAACTGATATAATGCATGGGTACGTTCTTCCCTGACCCTGATTTTTTTCTCCTGGTGGCGCACCCTTGATGTTAAAATTCCATTGAGTAATGCAATGATAAAAAACATTGCAAGCATGAGCATATCAATTGGTTTCTCAATATGCAGGGTAAATTGCGGGGGAATGAAAAAATAATCCCAGATGATGGCGCTCAGAGTTGCAGCAAGCAGAATTGGGCCGGTACCATAGAAAAGAGCAAGAATGGACACTAAAAACAACAATATAAAAGATACTACCTGGTAACCTATAAAATCTTTTATGAGGTAACTGACAATAGCTGAAATGATGACAAAAATGGAAATTACCAGGTATTGCCTGAGGTTAGAAGTAAATGATGGGATTGAGACCTTTCGCTTAAAATAGTCTTTAGCCTGGTTATCAGAGCCAAGTATGTAAACATCGATGTTCCCGCTATAACGGATTAATCTGTTGATTAAATTCCCGAGCCTGAACATTGACAAAACGTTGCGAACACGGGGTTTGCCAACTATTATATGAGTCACATTTTCTTTCTGGGCAAAATCGACTATAGCCTTTACAATATCATAATTTGTAATGATCCGGAATTTAATTCCCAGTTGTTTGGCCAGTTTGAAATTCTTTTCCAGTTGTTCGCGCTCTTTCGGTGTCAGGTTATGTTGAGTTTCGACATAAATACCCTGAATGTTTGAGCCCATTGAATATGACAGGTTTTTTGCCCAGCGCAGCAACCTGGTTGATTGTGGTTTATAATCGATGGCAACCAAAAGGTGCAGTCCCGATTTCCAGGGGCCGCGAATGCGTTTGTTCTGCAGGTAATCATGCAGTTGTTTGTCCACCCGGTCAGCAACTATGCGCAGCGCCATTTCACGGAGAGCAGTGATATTGCCCTTCCGGAAAAAGTTTTCTACCGCTTCTCTCGAGCGTTCGTGTGAATAGACTTTACCTTCAGATAGTCTTTGCAGCAATTCTTCGGGTGGCAGATCGATCAGTTCTACCTCATCAGCATGTTCAAAAATCTCATCGGGGACTGTTTCCCTGACAATAATACCGGTAATCTGGGCTACGGTTTCGGAACGGCTTTCAAGATGCTGCACGTTTAAGGTTGTATAAACATTGATGCCGTTTTCGAGTATCTCCTGAACATCATGGTAGCGCTTTGTATGCCTGCTTCCGGGGGCATTGGTGTGGGCCAGTTCATCAACCAGCACGATTTGCGGTTTCCGGGAAATGATGGCATCCAGATCCATTTCCTCGACAGGCGTAGATTTGTATAAATAGTGTTTGCGGGGAATCAGTTCAAAACCTTGTATCAAATCTGCAGTTTCCTTCCGATTGTGGGTTTCAACAAATCCAATGATAATATCAATATCTTTCAGCTTTTCAGTCTGTGCAGCCTTCAGCATGTTAAAGGTTTTGCCCACACCTGCACACATACCGAAAAATATTTTCAGTTTGCCCTTTTTGCTTTTTTCTTCTTCATTTATCAGTGAAGCTAACAATTCATCAGGGTTGGGTCTTTCTTCATTATAAATATTCATATCTATATATTTACCACATAGTCACATAGTTGCACATAGTTTTTCTAAACTATGTTCCCTATGTGCCAATGTGGTTAAAAATTATCCAAGGTCAAATTTAACATTAAAACATTTATTCTTTTTTCACCGAGACAGAAAAACTGCGGATATTCTGTAAGTTCATTGATACATTTGATCAGTTTTTGCTTTTGCGAGATGTCAAAATTCCGGGCCCTGGCAATTCTTTCAACCTGTAATAAAGCAGCCTCAGGCGAAATATGAGGGTCGAGTCCACTGGCAGAGGCGAAAATCATCTCCTTAGGAATAGCTGTTGTATCTGGTACCAGGTTCTTTTCCGCAAATACCTTACGTCGTTGCACCACCTGTTTTTTTAATTGTGCGCTGGTCGGCCCAAAATTAGAAGCGCCGGAAGGTACAGGATTATAATCAATGGCTGATGGCCTTGACCAGAAATATTTTATGCTGTCCGATTTCTGGCCGATCAATTCGGAACCTATGATTTTACCATCTCTTTTCAACAGACTCCCATTGGCTCTATAAGGAAAGATCAACTGGGCCAATCCTGTCATACACAAAGGGTAAATGATCCCTGTCAGAACGGTCATGATCAGTAAAATCTTTAATGCCGTAATTGTTTGAGTTTTCATATTATAATAATATTATGTGTTTTGAATTTTTAAAAAGTTCAAGTTATTGATACATTTGTTTTCTACCCGCCCTATCCCCTCTCTGCGAGCAGGGCTACTCTTTATACACATCTTTTCAGTATTACTCTAAGATATTGATTATTACTTTCTTTTGCAACTACCAAAAGAAAGTAATCAAAGAACTAAGCGAAGCGTTCTCATGAGAGCCCTGTTCGACAGGGGTCGAGTAAAAGTCACCGCTGCAGATGAATTTGCTGAATTCTACAGAAAATTTGTCTTCACACACAAATTTTCTTTGAATTCTACGCAAATTAATCTGAGGCGGTTTCCATGGTGCCCGATGTGATTTGCAATAATTTGGGTTAGCTGAAAAAGTCAAATCTTTTTTACAAACTAAAATATTTGAATGCGAAGCATAAAATATAAAATTCCTTATCAACGAATTGCTGTTTGAGTGAAGTCGAGGAACGAGACGGAACGAGTTCAATTCGTTAAGTCTTTTTTGCTTACTTTTTATGACGACAAAAAGTAAGAAGAAAAAAATGTAGAGAATCATCTGGTAAAAATTCATAACAGTTACTTAAACTAAATGTATAATAACCAGCAACATATCAATCAGTTTTATTCCGAAAAAGGGAATGATAATTCCTCCGATTCCATAAATCAGCATATTCAAAGCAAGTACTTTATTGGCTGATATGGGACGGTATTTAACACCACGCAAGGCAAGTGGTATCAAAGCGATGATGATGAGTGCATTGAAGATTACAGCGCTTAAAATTGCACTTTCAGGAGTTGCCAGTTTCATAATATTGAGGATGCTTAAAGGAGCAATCCCGGTGGAAGTGACATACAATAATGTAGCAATGGCAGGAATAATGGCGAAATATTTGGCAACATCGTTAGCAATGCTGAAGGTTGTAAGCGCGCCCCTGGTCATTAGTAACTGCTTGCCTGTTTCCACGACTTCAATCAGTTTTGTCGGGTTGCTGTCCAGGTCGACCATGTTACCGGCCTCACGGGCAGCCTGGGTACCGGTATTCATTGCCAGGCCTACATCCGCCTGGGCTAAAGCCGGCGCATCATTTGTACCATCTCCGATCATCCCTACCAAATGACCATTTGCCTGTTCCTCACGTATCCGCCGCAATTTATCTTCGGGTTTTGCCTCGGCCATAAAGTCGTCGACTCCTGCTTCGGCTGCAATAGCAGCAGCGGTTAACGTGTTGTCACCCGTGATCATCACGGTTTTAATGCCCATTTTCCGCAATTCGGCAAACCGTTGTTTTATACCACCTTTTACAATGTCTTTAAGATGAATGACCCCGAGAACCCTGTTATCTTCGGCAACTACCAGGGGTGTTGCCCCCTGCCGGGCCAGCTCTGAAACAATGTCCCGGATATTTTTCGGATAAAAACCATTGTTGTTTTGCACGAAAGAACGGATAGAATCTGCCGATCCTTTTCGTATCTGGTGCAATTTACCATCATGTGTTCTTATATCCACTCCGCTCATCCTGGTTTGGGCCGAAAATGGGATAAATGAAGCCTGCAGATCATGAACTTCACGTCCCCGGATATTAAATTTTTCTTTAGCAAGAATAACGATAGAACGTCCTTCCGGAGTTTCGTCCGATAAGGATGAAAGTTGAGCTGCATCTGCCAGTTCTTCAATAGTGACCCCGTCATCAGGGATAAAATCAGTTGCCATCCTGTTGCCCAGCGTGATTGTGCCGGTTTTATCAAGAAGTAAGACATCTGTATCGCCTGCTGCTTCAATTGCTTTACCACTGGTAGCTATCACATTCTTGCGCAATAACCGGTCCATACCGCTTATCCCGATTGCACTCAGTAAACCTCCGATCGTTGTCGGGATCAGGCATACCAGCAATGATACAAGAACAGGCAAAGTCAGGTTTTGATTGGCAGGTAAGCCTGAGGCTTTCAGACTGTACCCAAAATACGCCGGCATGCAGACAACCACTAACAGGAATATAATGGTTAGGCCAGATAAGAGGATGATCAAAGCAATTTCATTCGGCGTTTTCTGACGTTTTGCCCCTTCAACAAGGGCAATGATACGGTCTAAAAATGTATTACCCGGTTCAGATGTCACCTTAATAACGATCCGGTCGCTGATTACTTTTGTTCCGCCTGTCACTGCGCACCTGTCACCACCGCTTTCCCTGATGACCGGGGCTGATTCCCCTGTAATAGCTGATTCATCAACACTGGCAATACCTTCAACAACATCCCCGTCGGCAGGAATTATTTCCCCTGCTTCACAAACCACCATATCTCCCTTTCTCAGAGCTGTCGCAAGCACCACCTCTTCTTTATTATGTAATAGTTTACGGGCTTTTGTCTGGGTGCGGCTTTTACGCAAACTGTCTGCCTGCGCTTTTCCTCTGCCTTCGGCAACTGCTTCGGCAAAATTGGCAAACAGTACAGTGAACCAAAGCCATATGGTTATCTGAAAATTGAAGGATGAAAAATGTCCTGAAAAAATATTCAGAAATACCACGACAGTTGTCATCAGCGCACCAATCGCCACTATAAAAATTACGGGATTTTTGACAAGAGCTTTCGGGTTCAGTTTAATAAAGGAATCTTTTATGGCCTGCACTGCAATTTCCCTGGTAATCAGGCGGCTCATATTTCTTTTTTCCATACTATTCATCTCAGAAAATTATTAAAACGTTACACCCAGATTCATTAATAAATGTTCCACTACCGGGCCCAAAGCAAGCGGAGGGAAAAACGTCAGGCCTCCAACGATAAGAATCACGCTTAACAACAACAGTACAAATAACCAGTTATCGGTTTTAAAAGTACCGGCTGAAACAGGGGTGATCTTTTTCCTGGCCATGCTTCCCGAGATAGCCATCACAGGAATGATAACTCCAAAACGGCCAATGAGCATGCCGAATCCGATCATCAGGTTATAAAAAACTGTATTGGCGTTGAGCCCTGCAAAAGCGCTTCCGTTGTTTCCTGCAGCAGAACTGAAAGCGTACAGAATTTCAGAAAAACCATGAGGTCCGGCATTATTGAGGCCCGCCAGACCTGCAGGTATCGAGCAGGCAATGGCCGAGAACAATTTGATGACAACACTTGGCGCCAGTACTGCAATTATGGCCATTTTAACTTCAAACGCTTCTACTTTTTTGCCCAGGAATTCAGGCGTTCGGCCAACCATCAGTCCGGCAATAAATACCGTAATAAAAATGAAGATGATAATGCCATATAAGCCTGAACCTACTCCTCCGAAAATGATTTCACCGAGCATCAGGTTGAACATGCAAACCAATCCGGATAAAGGAGATAAACTATCATGCATGCAGTTCACTGCTCCGCAGGAAGCATCGGTGGTGACTACGGAAAACAATACACTGTTGGCCACCCCAAAACGGGTCTCTTTTCCTTCCATGTTGCCCGAAACATTCAACACATTATTATGACTGTATTCTGACCATAGAGATATAGCAAGTCCCGCAGCAAACAGAATAAACATGGTAATAAATATCGCCCATGCCTGGCGTTTGGATCTTGCATAATAACCATAAGTAAATACCAGGCCGGCTGAAATGATGAGGAGGGCAAACATTTCTAAAAAGTTGGTGAGAGGTGTCGGGCTTTCGAATGGATGAGCAGCGTTGGCATTAAAGAATCCTCCTCCGTTGGTGCCAAGTTGCTTGATAGCGCTTTGTGAGGCTGCCGGGCCGAGTGGGATTACCTGTTCGGTTCCCAGCAAAGTGGTTGCTCTGGCATAATGTGAAAATGTCTGTACGGCTCCCTGGCCGACAAAAATCATAGTTAGAACAATAGATAATGGCAACAGCACATAAACCACACAGCGGGTGATATCAACCCAGAAGTTGCCAATTTTTTCTGTGGTCTTCCTGGTCAGCCCCCGTATCATGGCTATTGCTACTACGATACCGGTTGCTGCGCTGAGAAAATTCTGTACTGTCAGCCCTATCATCTGTACCAGGTAACTCAGGGTATTTTCTCCGCTATATGACTGCCAGTTGGTATTGGTTGTGAAACTGGCAGCAGTATTGCATGCGAGATGCCACGGAACATTTGGTAATTTCTCAGTGTTCAAAGGTAAATATGCCTGCAGCATCTGAATCAGGAATAAAAACACCATGCCAAACAAGTTGAACAGAAGGACTCCGTACAAATAAGTCTTCCAGTTCATCTCTTCTTCTCTGCTTATTCCGGATATCCGGTAAATGATTTTTTCAAGCCAGCCAAAAACAGGCTTCATGAAATGATTCTCACCCATGAAGACCTTTGCCATGAACTTTCCTATTATAGGTGCAAGGGCTACCAGCACTGCCATGAAAAGAATCAGTTGAATTGCCTCATTCATATTTTTTAAATTAAAATTCTAAATGAAATATTGTTATAGTACAGGTTGTTTAGACTGTAGGCTTTTAGACTGTAGACTATCAGGAATTACGAATTACGAGTTACGAATTACAATTAATAAATCGGATACTAACATTTTCAAATTTTCAAATCTTTACATATCTTGATACCTGATACTTAATACTTGATACATGTTATTTTCCAGGCCAGTTATGCATATCAAACAGTTTTAACAACTTATAATCTGAATAATAAAGCAAGGATAATCCTGTTTTCTGATTTGACCAGGTCGGGTCTCCAGTTCGGATCTAACGGAGTAGTAGAATATCCTGTCTGGGATGTTACACCTCCGCTTCCTGCAAAATAAGGAACACTTGATTGTCTGTGAACAAATTCAATACGAAAAGTGATGCTCTGGTTCGGCATAAAATCAAAATTTGTTGAGCAATCCCAGGCCTGAAATTTATCACCTGGATTAGCGCTGAATGGAAATGCCCCTTCAGTTTGGGTAGGATTATTTGGATTTGGTAATGGACTTGCCAGTCCTGTCGGATATAACACTAAATATCTTCCGGGGTTAGTCATTACACCTCCGCCAATTGTCCATGCAAATTTGTTTTTAGCAAACCACACACGATTATAAAACATAGCGCTGGCAAAGTATTGTGCCGGTCCCTGAATACTATCGCCATTTTTGAAACCATTAACACCACCACCTTTCTCAAAGCCTATATCAGCTGTTAAAGTAAATGCCATCATGCTTATTCCATCAGATTTCGGGTTATTCAGATATCTGATCAATAAGCTGTTGTCCGAATGAAAACGCTTTCTATCGGGGATTCCGGCTGCATCAGTTCCGTAATAATCATTTGTTAATAACTTTATATTACTATTTTGGGGCATCCAGGTAATATTTCCTCCAAAACCTGGCATATTATTGAACATTCCATAACTTTGCCAGCCATTGATAAGCCAACCTTCAATTTTTATGTATTTTGTCGGGAAAACCTGGATGCGCATTCCATTAAAAAACCATGGTGTATTATCAGAAGTAAATGATGCCTGGTATTCCCAATTTTCAGGTTGATAATAAGAATTTAAACCAATGTATGACATAAATATGCCTGCATCAATATTGATTCCGTACCATTTATTGAAATGATAACCTGCATTTGCTTCACTGAGGTAACGATACACATTAGCCAATTGGTACTGTCCGTGATATGGGCTAAAGTCATTCCGGGGAACAACTATTGAACGCATTCCGAACTGTGTCATGAATCTTGCTCTTGCTCCGTAATAACTAAAATCTCCGCCAAAATGCATAGCATTTAGCTGAATCTCATTGTCGCGGGCCAAAGCGGTTGAACCGACTACAGTGTTATCATTTGGATTATTAAACGAATGGGTATAAGCTATATCCATTAATAAACCGGGAGTAAAGAATTTCATTTTATTAAATACGGATGAATCTCTACGGTCGCATCCGTTTTGCCATGTCATATCTATTCCGTCAAATGGAATTTTTTCGGGCTGAACTGCTTGTTGTGCAAACAGATTAATACTAATTACAGTTATTATGAAAAATACAGTAATTGTTTTCATGTTTAATCATTAATTGTTATTTATTTTGTAACTATTCAGGTTGTTTAGGCTATAGACTGTCAGGCTTTTAGGCTGTAGACAGTTAGTTATTTAGAAAATCAATTATTTCACTCACTATAATTACTTTTTTCCAGTTACCTGATACCTGATACTTAAATTAAAAATCCTTACAGTCTAAAAGCCTACAGTCTAAAGGCCTGAGTAGTTACCTTCAATATAATTTGTTGTTATTTTGTTTTTGTTCATAATATTTATCCAATTTGAAAAGATGGCCAAGCAGCCATCCAAGCGCTAAGATGATAAATACACCGGCCAAAAATTCCACTATGAATAAGATCTCAGCCATAGCTGTTCAATAATTAGAATTTTTCGGGCTTGACAAGTGTATAAATGAGGTATCCGAAAATAAACAGAGCTATGACAGCTCCAATAATGTACCCTGAGGAAACATCCGTTTCAAAAGGTTTCGACGTGACTATTAAAATTGTTGCATTCATATCGTATTTTTTTACGGTACAAAAATGCAACGGTATTTATAAGGGTTTTATAAGGAATATCTAATGCAGTATAAAGATTTTAAAAAGATAAGTCTGGAATGTGACAATGTGGTAATGTGATAATGTGACAATGTGATGAAGAGATGAAGTGATGAAGAGATGAAGTGATGAAGTGATGAAGTGATGCTAAAGTCCCACTGATAAAAGAGGTGTGATTGTTTTATGTATGATCGTAATTTTCAAATCTTCAAATTTTCAAATTCTCAAATTCTCCAGGTTCGATTGTTCAATTGTTCTTCTTTCTTCCGGATTTGGAATGAACCTGATGAAATCCAAACCTGTAGTGAAATCCTACCGATATATTGTTCTTTGCATCATATCTGCTCCTGAAATTGCTGATTAACAAAGCTTCTGCAAGGATCTGGTCATTCACGGGAATGATGGCATTTCCATAAAATCCTCCGGCAGACCATCCCGCCCTGATACATGTTCCGTCAACCTTACCAAGTCCTGTTCCCAGGCCAATCTGGTAATCCATCAATGGCGTTACGGGCTTATAAAAACCTGCCAGCGACATATCCATGTAAAAAATATCGTATGGACCAAACCTGAACGATAATTCAGGAAATGCCGCAAGATCTTGCACCGTATGGTTATAATCACCGATTTTATTTACCTTTTCATAGATATCGGCAAACCGCAGGTTTCCGAAATGAAGTCCAAAAGCAAACCCGAACCACCTCGAATCCGAACTGAATGACGGGTTGATATCAATAATGTTGTGACGGACATCAAAAACGGTATCAATACCTTTCTCATATTCGCTGCCAAAACTGGCATGAATGCCGAAAGCATTTCTTTTAAACCGGTCAAATTGCTTTTTTCTTGAAATGCCAATGCTGCCTATTACATAACTATGTTCTATGTTGTGAGGATTACTGAACCAATATGTGTTAAAACAACTTTGGTCATAATCGGTTGCCTGGCTCACCTGCTTGTAATATCTTCCGATTGCCGTTCCAAAGTCGAATTCATTATATGCAATGGCGTCTTTATTATTACCGGGAATATATGTCTGGCTCATGAGCAGGAAGGCTGACAGGGAAACCAGGGCAGTCATGATACGGAAGCCTGGCAGTGTAAGTCGTTTCCAGGCATTCCAGCCGGTAATAACAGTTGCAGGAACAAGAATAAGACAGATGGCTGTCTTTTCAAAAATATCGAACCAACGCCCGGCTGACCTGAAGACCAGGATCAGAAACAGGACAAGTAAGACTGAACGATAAACCGGCGCTTCTTTTGAAATTGAACTGTGAAATATATTTCCTGCTTTTCTTTCCCTTAACACCAGAATGATGAGCAGGATAATCCTGGTAAATATCAATAGCCACTGTGCATTTTTCAGACTGAGGAATTCACCGGCCGGAGAGTTATTGGCAGCCGGGTCACGCAGAAAATCAAGGAAAAACCTGAAAAAACCGTAAAGAATAATTGCAAAAATAAGCAGACTGCCATTTGCTTTCCAGGAATTCCTGAAACGGTAAACCAGTAAAATAACAAAGAGACAACTGATAATATCATAAACCGGCCATGGATGTACTGGCAGAGAAACCGTATCATAGCTGTGTACCAGGTTCCTCTCAAGCTGGGCCTGAAAAGCGTCAGAGCCGGCGGAATACTGAACCGACCAGGGAAGTTGTGCCGGAGCGCCAAAGCAACAGCCTGAAAACAGGCAACCTGTACGCTGAATGATCATTGCTAAAGGAAATGCAAAGGCAAAACCACGGGTGATATCTCCCCTGAACCTGAGCCAACGGGAAGAAAACAAAACAAAAATAAGCCCGAGAAATACTCCAGAAGCAACTTTCCCCTGAGCCGGTGGTAAAGAAAAAGATTTCAAAGCATAAAACCACTCTGAAACCGGGATAGTAAAGGCTTTAATACCTGCAATACCAAACAATATCCCTGATGCAGCCAGCAACCAGATTTCCTTCACCGGATAATTCCTGCGGTAACCATCAATGATAACAGATACACTGATGACCATCATTGCAAGCAGAAATGCCAGCGGAAAATATTTACCGGTCACAGCAGGATTGATGAATATGCTGCTTATCATATTGTATCAGGAATAATGATTTGTATGTAAAGATAGAAAAATAAATCAAAATGTGACAATGTGACAATGTGACAATGTGGCAATGTAAAAATTTGAGGATTTGAGGATGCAAGTAAGTTTTATAATTTTGCACTGTGAATTTGATTGAAGAAAATAAAGATAAGTTAAAAGAACTTTGTGATAATCATAAGGTAAAAGAATTGTATTTGTTTGGTTCTATTCTTAATGATCAATTTAATGATTCCAGTGATATTGATATGTTAATTCTATTCAATCAGGTAAATTTGCTGGAATATTTTGATAATTATATGGATCTTAAAGAGAAATTAGAATTGTTATTTCATAGACCCGTTGATCTAGTGGAGAATCAGGCAATAAAAAATCCAATATTCAGAAAGGTAATTGAAAGGGAAAAAAAGCTAGTGTATGAACGAAAAAGTGCTTAAATGTTTATATGACATTAAATTATCAATTGATGAAATTGATTCGTACTTTGTTGGTCATCATAAGGATTTAAAGAATATTCAACAAATATACTTCTGAAAAGGGCTGTAGAAAGAAATTTAGAAATAATTGGAGAAGCCATGAATAGAATTCTCAAAGAAGATTCTGAATTTCCCATTGAAAATGCTCATAGGATCGTTGGATTAAAAAATCAGATAATTCATGGATATGATAATGTGTCTGATGAAAATATATGGGGCATTTTGGATAATCATATTCCGATGCTTAAAAAAGAGATCAACAGGTTAATAGGATAAGCGTTGTACTCAACGGAATCAGACTGCACAAGAAAACTAATAAGCTAAAAGCCTACAGCTTGTTAGCCTGAATTACCTATTCCCTGATAAACTTTCCAAATTCCGTGTTTTCATGATCCATTATCCTGATAAAATAAATACCCTTTGTGAGAGAACTAATATTTATTTCAGAAATTGAACCATCCAATTGCTGCTTGATTAACTCCTGGCCATTCAATCCGTAAACAGAGACAGAACTCATTGATTTATTATAGAATTCCGGCAGTTCAATATGTATATAATCTGTGGCAGGATCTGGAAATACTTTAAACTCTGCAGATGTTGTGTTTCCAATTCTTTCGGCGGTAAATCCTCCATTTGATGTTCTTAATATGGTACCATTGGCGCCTACTGCATATCCATGAACAGAATCAGTAAAATATACTGAATATAAATCATTTGATGTTCCGCTGGCTGTTGTAGTCCAATTATTGCCGCCATCAGTTGTTTTTATGATTGTACCATAGTTGCCTGCTGCATACCCGACATTTACATCCGGAAAATATATGGAGCACATTAAATCAGGGTGTGAGCCTGATATGTAAACATAATTCCAGGTAATACCTCCATCAGTGGTCTTTGAAATTCCACCGGTACACCAGTTAATATTGCATCCGCCAAGAGCAATATATCCAACGGAGGAATTAGTGCAGAATACTGAATGCACGTAAAATGCTGTCTGATCAGTGGAAAAATTATTATTCCAGGTAATTCCGCCATCCGTAGTTTTAAGAATGGTCTCAAATGTAGTCGTACCAGCGATTCCAACCACAATACCTGTATCAGCATCAATAAAACAGACTGACATCAGGTTATTTAAAGTTCCGGAAAATTGACTGTTCCAATTTGAACCATTATCGGTGGTCTTAAGAATTGTTCCATTATCACCTACAATATAACCTGTATTTGCATCAGGAAAACAAACAGACCGGAGATTGGAGGTAGTTCCTGAAGGTATTGTCAGCCATGTGATTCGTTCCATTTTCACCTACGGCAAAAATAAAGTTTGAAGAATTAATATAAATATCTTTAAGATTCTGTGTCGATTGTGAAATGAGGTTTACCCAGCTTATTCCTGTATCGGAGCTTTTTAAAATGGTGCCATAATCACCAACCGCGTATCCCGTATTTTCATTGGCAAATTTCACAGATAACAAGTTCAAATTTGTTGGTACTGTAGTGATTACTTCCCATTGTGAAAATGAATAAGGTACTGAACATACCAATGTGATTAAAAGTAAAAATGCATTTTTCATTATAATGATGGTTAAAATTCTTTTTTCAATTTGTCGGCTAATACGTGTTGCCACAATTATTTGACTTGTCCGGATAAAAATAACTTCCAGTTGATTTGTAATGAACTGTGAAGTTTTCTCCGGAAATGGCTGCCTATTCAGAGCATATTTCATTTGCATGTATCCCTGAAGCCATGGTTACATCCGGTACATGCATATGAATAGTAAACATAAGAACCGCAGTCATGCGTTTAATAACACTTGAAAAGAACAATAGTTCTGACTTATATGATGCAGATGATCCTTACGGCAGCTTTTAACTAATTTTTATAGAATACCACGAATAAGAAGACTTCAGCCTATGCTACCTGAATAATCCTATTGTCTTATGAAATGTTTGATATCAAAAGGAATCTCAGAGCTTATTTCAATATACCCTTGATATTCTCCATTTACATACCAGGGTTTCTGTATTATGATTTTTTTCACTCCTTTCTTTTCTATTGTGTAGGCATTGGTTTGCCGGTTCTTCATCATTTCTGCCAGTGTAGAACGGGCAGGTTCAGGATGACAATCGAGTAACTTCTGACCGACTAGTTTTTCTCCACCGTACTTTTCAAATGTTTTTTGAGATTTAAGATTCATGTATAAAATGGTCCCATTATGATCACAAACCGTCACTGCGGCATCCAGTTCATTCAAAAAATCAGTTGTTATCATGTTTGTTTATTTTATGTTTTGAGGTTGTTTAGGCTGTAGATTATTAGTATGTTATTTCTAAAATCTTGACGTTTTTTGGCAAAAAATTCCAAAAAACAAATCACAAAAAACAAATAAAAAAACAATACCAAAATTTCAAATACGAAACAAACTATTTTGAATTTGTCATTTTGTTGATTGATATTTATTTGTTATTTGTATTTTGAGATTTGTGATTTCTTGTTTGGTTCTGGCTCGTTAAGGTCAGGTTGTCAGCTATTCATCTGCAGCCTGAAAGCCTGAATTGCTACTCCCTGATAAACCTTGCCAGTCCCTGTTTTCCCTGCTGATTAGTGATCCGTAACAGGTAAATTCCCCCGGTAAGACCGGAAATATTAACGTTCCGGTATTCTCGTGTTTCCAGCACTTTCTGCCCGGTGATGTTATAAATTTCCACTTTGACAGGGGATGAAAATTCCGGTGGAAGATTAAAAGAGATTGTGTTACCGGCGGGAACCGGATAGACGGAAAAATACGGGCAGGATATCGGTTTTACAAGTCCTTCCTGTTGCAGGATAGTGGAATCGCCGAAGGCCGCCCAGAATACATACACGGTATCCGATCCATTCATATAATGATAGACATTATGATTGAAAACCACCGAGTCCTGATCTTTAAGAATAGCCCTGAAACCGCCTGTATCCCACCATCCGCCGGGGTGAACACTGGTAAATACGCTACCGTTTCTGCAACTGTTATTAAATAAGGACTTAATCCATCTGGCTGTCACAGGATATTGTGCATGCACGATATCTATTTCAATCACGGGGAAATAATATGAGGCGCTGTCAGTGCCACAAAAATCCGGTACAAACTGTGTTTTTGTATTGAAAGGATTTTCCTGGGCAGTACCATACCAACCGATTTGTTTCATATAAACATTGGAAAACCTCACATCCATAGTGTTTGAATAAGCCTGCTGGATGATATTGCCTTCACCAAAACCAGGATCAATGGTATCTGTTGCACCCGTACCGTAACCCAATACCAGGCTGTCCTTAATTCCGGCAGCATCCTTGAATTGAAGGGTATAACTGAACTGCTGGGTAAAGCCCTGAATAGTCAATAATATCACGAACCCGGTAACAACCAGGTTTCTAAAGTTAACTGGCCAAATCATTAAATTTCATTTAATGGATTATTAGAAACTGTTTTTAATTTTAAAATATCTCTATTATATCATTCATATTCAACTTCTTTTGAATGCCCAAAAGAAGCAAAATGGCACCACGAACGAGAATACGACATGCACTTTCGCACAGGCCAACGCTATCGGGTCTGTGCATGTTGTATTCCACACCGTTCGTGGACTTCCAACGCACAGGGCTTTCATGGTCACATTTATTTAAAATGTATATGGGGAAAGTCATTTTATTCAAATACTTTTAATAAATGGTTACGAAGCATAAAATACAGATAATCATTTGGTAAAAATTCAAAACAGTTTCTTAATACTTGGATAATAGATGGTAATAATTAGTTTATGTTCTAACAATTTTAACGGTTAAATTAATTATTCCGATTGATCAATGAATGATGTACATCATTTTAGAAATGGAACCATCAGGTGTAATCAATCTCAGGGAATATACACCTGATGCCAGTTTACTGCCATCAAAACTAATACTATGTTTCCCTTCAGGCAATAATGTTTTTATTAATTCATATGTGCGATCACCTATCATATCATATATTGACAAATTGATTTTGGCTTTTTCCGGTTGATAGAAACTGATTTCGGTAATCTCATTAAAGGGATTTGGAAAAACATTTAATGTATAATAATTAATATCAACAGCATCAATAGAATTTGGCTGAGTAATATGCACTGAAGAAGATATTATACAGCCATTCGAATCGGTAACAGTTACATAATACCAGCCAGCAAACAGATTATTCAGATCCTCTGTTGTCTGTCCGTTATTCCAATGATAGGAATAAGGTGAAATTCCACCGGTCACAGTAATATCAATTGATCCGTCGGAACCACCGGAATTTGTCACATTAGACTGATTTACATTAATTATTAAACCTGACGGTATAATCAAATTAAAAGCTTGCACTATATTACAAGCATTGAAATCTGTTATAGTCACCGTGTAATTTGTTACTGACAAACCGGATATATTCTGATTAGTCGAACCATTCGACCAATGATAATTATATGGTGAAGTACCGCCAAACACTGTAATGTCGATTGAACCATCACTTCCATTTGCACAACTGATATTTGTCTGTGTAAATGTCAGCGATAATGCTGAATCCGGCTGAGTAACAGTAATACTACCGCTTACAGTACAGTTGTTATTATCTGTTATTATGAAATTGTAATTACCGGCTATTAAATTATTTATGATTTGATTTGTTTCGCCATTCGACCAAAGATATGAATAACTACCGGTTCCACCTGTAACTGTAACCCCGGCTGACCCATCAGAACCACCCATGCAGTGTACATTCAAACTGTCTTCGGTAACAACGATTTGTGGCGATTGATCATAAATATATGCTGCGGATAATACACAGTTTGCATCACTCACCGTTACATTATAAGTTCCGGGAGTAATATTACTGATATCTTCGGTTGTGGCGTTATTTGACCATAGAAAAGAATACGGGGACGTTCCATTTGTTACTGTCAGATCAATGTACCCGTTTGACATTCCATAACATCCTCCATTACTGTTATAGGAAACATTAAACAGATACTGGGCAGTAATCGTAATAGAGTCAATAACCTTAAAGGAATTTGCATCAGTGACAGAAACATAATAAGTTCCGGCTGATATATTGCTAAGATTCTGAGTAGTCTGACCATTCGACCAGTTATAGGTATATGGAGATTTACCACCACAAACTGAAAGATTTATCCATCCGTTATTATCTCCTGTACAAGTAACATTACCCACATCCGGGATTAAATAATAGGCTGATAATTGTCCTTTAGTTACAAAAATATCATAACCTCCATTATTTGTGACTATACATGAATCAAAACTGATTGAAGCTGAATTGAACCAGCCCGCAGTATACACTGTACCTGAATTATCAATTGCAACCGCACTTCCCACATCTGTACCACTGCTACCGGCGTGCGCCATAGCGGCAATATTTCCTGATGGATAAAATTTTGCAACATAAACATCAGAATTACCACCACCCGAAGAGATATAATTATCATAATTGATCTGATCACTGGTATAAAGATATCCTACATATTGACCTGTAATGTATAAAAACCCATCACTTCCGAATCTGACACTTTTTCCATAATCACCGGAGTTGCCTCCGAATCCGCCTGTAAACAAGTAACTCCCGGAATTACTGTATTTGACCATAAATACATCATAAGAACCATTACTAAAAAGATTATACGGCGCTCCCTGTACCATTAGTAATTCATTTGTAAATTCCCCCACAGTCCAGACATTGTCGTTATTATCGCATGTAATGCTGTTGCAGTTAACGTAAACATACAAACTACCAGTTATCTTATTACCCCACTGAGTAGCTCCGTTGCTATCATATTTTACAATAAAGCCTGAACGAAAGTCGCTTCCGTAATCAGATAATGTCATCCCGTCGGAACTGAATGTTGATCCGTCAAATGTTCCGCATATAAACACATTTCCGTTTGTGTCACAGGCAATGCCATTACCGTAATCAGCGCCACTACCGATTCCTGCTTTTACCCAGACAATCGTTCCATTCGTGTTAAACTTAGCTGTGAATACATTGGGTGGTGTACTGCAGCTTAGCACAGTACTTCCAAAACTCACTGAAGTACTGCTGTAATTACCCGTAATAAATACAAAACCGGAATTATTACATGCAATATTGTTACAATTATCAGCCCCTGCTCCACCATAGCGTTTAGCCCATATTACATTCCCGTTGGTACTGATTTTAGCCAGAAAAATATCATAGTTTCCATTGGTTGTTAATGTTATCGTATCAAAAGTTATGGTACTACTATTAAAATGACCACAAATAAAGATATTGTCATTATTGTCTATAGTAATTGCTTTACTAAGATCATCACCTGTACTTCCGTAACTTCTTGCCCATATCACATTACCGGCACTGTTGAATTTGATAAGGAAGATATCCCGTGAACCGTTATTTATTAATGTGTCAGTATCAAATGATAGAGCAGGACTATAATAATTTCCGGTGATATATACATTTCCGGAATTATCAGTAATTATTCCACTGACCTGGTCATCAAGTGAACCACTGCTTTGAGAAGCAAAACAATGAAATGGCTGCTTGCTTAAATAGTAATTTGAAATACTTATTGTTTTAGTACAGGAATTTGAATCCGTTACAGTACATGAATAAACTCCCGGGGATAAACCTGACGCATATACGCTGTTTTGCCCGTCATTCCATAAGTACGAATAAGGAGTAGTGCCTCCTGTTACAATAAGGCCGATATTCTCATTACCACAATCAGATAACTGGAAATCTGTCACCGTGCTATTAATTGATATTGCTGTTGGCTGAGTGATGAAAAAGACACCTGTTTCAGAATAATTCAGTGAATCTTTTACCGTTACAAACCTTCCACCATATGGCAAACCAGATACATCCTGTGTGGTTGCACCATAAGTCCAGTAATATGTAAAAGGTGGTGTTCCTCCTGTCACATTAAGGTCTATACCACCGTTTGAACCATTATTACATGAAACTGATGTAATGTCACCTGTTAATATCATCGGACTTGCTGTTCCGGTATATCCGTCGGTAAAACTACCAGCTTCCAGAAAAACACCTGTATCAGTTGTATTATCTCCCCCATCAGCAATTGCAAGTTTCATATGATATGTCTGATTAGGAACCACATTTGCAGTGGCAATCAGTACAGTTGTAAAACCATCATATTCTATAGCTTCATTGTTCGGGCTTGTCCCGTTACCGTTTGAATGATAATATATAGCATTTGTATCTGGATTAATTGTACAAACGCTGATATAAGTTGAAGTTCCCGGCACTAAGGCAATATTCTGACTGGCATAATTACCGCCTACAGGATTTTGGCCAGTCAGAAAGCATGCAAAAACATCATTGTATGCAGAATAAACAGTTGGATATTCGTCTGATGCAAAAACAAATCTAAACTGGATGGTATTTGTTTTCGGAACAAAATCAAACTGCACCACCGATGCGTCATATGTTGTCTGACCAGTTAATGTATTCAAATTAACATCTCCTGTAGTACCAACATTAGTATTTGTACTGGAATTATCATTTGGACCTGAGGCATTTGTTGCTGAACCGTTAGTCATTAGAAATCCACCGCTCATTAATGTATCAAATGATGACACGTTGGAAAAAAATGAGTAACACTGATCACTGCTATAAGTGGTCACAACATTAGTAACTGTGATACCCCCGGCTTTGAAATAATTAGTAAAAAACTGGGAAGCAGTAACCAGTGTATTAATGTTTATTGGTTGGCTATAAACGGTCATCACGAATAGAACAGACAGATAGAAAAACATATAAATCTTTTTCATATCATGAGTTTTTTTAAATTAATTCTAAAAGTTCAATTTTCATGTGTAAAACTAAACATTTTGTTCATCTGTTTATTCAAATTTATATCTAATTTTTCATGTTCTTTAATATCAAAGGAAGCTGTACATCCCAAATCAAGCATGGCAGCATATTAATTTGTCGCCTGGTGCAATTCCTCTTTTGATCTGGGATTGAAGATTGAATTATAGATAGGTATTCTTTTGCGTCACTTGCGTTTAAAAATTTAATGCAAATGTTGTAAGGGAAACAACTGTATGCAAATAATTTTCTATTATTACTCCAAATTTATGAATATGGAACTGAGCAGGCAAATACTTGATTTTCTTTCTGATCTGAAAGAAAACAATAACAGGGAATGGTTTCAGGCCAATAAATCAGCTTACGAAAAAGCACGCATTTCCTTTGAGGATTTTATCAATAGTATGATCCCGGAGATTGGCCGTTTCGACAAAGGGATCAGGAATATCACCGCCAGGGATTGTGTTTTCAGGATTTACCGTGACGTCAGGTTTTCGGGAGATAAATCACCTTATAAGTTAAACATGGGCGCATACATGGTAAAAGGTGGCCGTAAAGGTCAATATGCCGGGTACTACTTACATGTTGCGCCCGGAGAATCCCTGCTGGCCGGGGGTATTTACATGCCATCACCCGAAGTGCTCAAAATCATCAGGACTGAGATTTTTGAAAAGATTGATGAATTCATCGAAATCATTGGCAACAAAGAATTTATCAGGCTTTTTGGAGAGTTATCCGGAGATAAACTGAAAGTAGCTCCCAGGGATTTTCCCAGGGATTTCCCCCATATTGATCTGTTAAAATTCAAAAGCTATTGTCCCGTGCATATGCTTAAAGACGGGGATTTGCTAAAGCCTGACTTCAGCGCCAATGCCCTGAAAATATTCGAGGCCATGCTGCCACTGAACAGGTTTCTGAATGATGCTATTGAATGATATTATTTCACAATGGTGCATTTATCCAGCCCGACACACTGAAAGGTATCGTCAAAACCTGAACAAATGCCTTTAATCTTAACCTCCGATCCATTGGCAAGGGAGTTAAGCATGGTTTTATTTTCATTAAAATATTTGGTGTCCATCGCACAATTTATTCCTTCCATCTGGTTCTCAAGCACGATGGTCAGGCCAATATTTCCATTATGTGAAAGGTCTGCAATTTTACCCGTGACAATGATTACTTTGTCAAGATATTTTGCATTGCAGCTTTTCTGATCGTTTACGTACTGCTTCACCAGATCGGCCGCAACCATCGTAAAATCAGCTTTTGCACCTGCAATATCACGGTGAGGTTTATGGTACATATAATAAACAATTGAAAAACCAATAATTATCCCGGCTGCAATTATTATCAGAACAATTTTCCATGCTAGTTTCATGAGTTATGAATTATGAGTGATGAGTGATGAGTGATGAATGATGAATGATGAAGCTGACATTATTTTCAAATCTTCAAATTTTCAAATCCTCAAATTACCTTATGTGCAGTTACTTCATGGGATCAAAAGTCATATCTACGTTGACTTCCATTTCTTTTGCAATTTTTTCGCGCACCAGGCCGGGTATGATAATTTTAAAATCTTCAGGAGCCACATTAAATTTACTCGTTACCATCAGTTTTCCGTCTTTAACTTCAATAGTCCCGTCGGTTTTTATCTTTTTAACTTCACCGTGAACAGTCAGGTCGCCTTCCACTGTAGCTTTATATTTACCATCCTTTGCAAGATTTATGTCTTTCATATTTGTGATTGTGCCTTTGAAACTTCCTTTGGGGAATTTGGTTGATTCCACATAATTTTCGTTGAAGTGTTCCTGCATTAATGCTTTCGGAAACTCAAAAGATTTCATGAGCACGGAAATGATGATATCCCCGGTTTTGGAATCGATGATACCTGCAGCCTGATGATTATGGGCGTCAATATTTTCCATGGGTGTGGCGCCATAAAACCAGATGTGGCCAGTCTTGGTAATATATTTTCCCTGGGCAAGTCCTATGCCGATGATTCCATGCACTAACAAAAAAACTACAATTAATCTTTTCATTGAATATCTCATTTAAATTTGTTTATTAACATTTAATTTCAACAGTTGTTTAACAAATAATGAACCAAAGTTATTTTTTCTGTACAGGATGTTTAGACTATAGGCTGAAAGGCATTAATGAGTTATGAGAATAAGTTGAAAGTTTATTAAGTTTGTAAAGTTCGTAAAGTTTGTAAAGTTTGTAAAGTCCGAATTACACATTAACACATTATCACATTAATCCATTATCAAATTAACACATTAACACATTATCAAATTATCACATTATCACATTATAACATTTCCGCCTACCTGATACTAACACTAATAGCCTACAGTCTAATAGTCTGATTTGTAACTAAGTTTTCAAAGTGCGAATGTGCGGTTTATATTAAATCCGAAATGAATTATCTTATATTTCCAGCGGCCGGTTGTTTCGCCAATAAATCCTTTCTCAATCATTGCCAGTGAATTGGTCAGATGAAGTTGAAAAACATGTCCTCCGGTTTCGAGATCAAAACCAAAAGACAATGGATTGATGATTTCTGTTCCAAAACCCGCAGGTTTTGCCACATAATAATATTCAGCATTAAATGAAATACGTTTTGTTAATTTTATTCTCCCTCCTATTCCCAAAGCATACAGGTCGTTCATAGAAATAGCCGTTGCCACATAATTACGGTGCACTACAGTGGGAGATAATTGTAACGAAAAGTAATCATTAAATTTCCTGCCAATGAGGATTTGATTGCAATAAGAAAGCCTGTTTGTGTAAAAATGGTTTAATTCCGGATCATCAAGTGAGTTAATGGCGATGGTTGAAATATAAACCACAGAGACCGGTCTGTTTATCATGCCTGAAGATTGCCTCATCAATCTGAATTTTACAAACCCGTCAAATGTTTTCTCATAAGTACCCCTTCCCACGCCGATGTTAAGCCAGTCAAAAATTCCATAATCCAGACTGAAATGAATATTTGCCTGGTCGAGACCCCACAGGTTATATGCCCCCATATCAAGAGTACCGAAACGATGAGATATTCTGAACTCAAGGTTCTTATGCTTCAGTAATTCAATTGAATGGCCATTCAGAATCCTTGTATTCTTAAAAGTAGCAAATGTATAATCAGGCTGCTGGGTAATATTACTGTTGAGCAGCTTTTCCAGGTCTTCCTGTGCATTCGCTTTTATGACAACAGTTGAGAAGACAACTGCAACCGCAAGGATATATAAATTGATTTTCATACTTTTTTGGTTAATTATTAATTGCCCCTTTGTTTATCCATGCTTTAATCTGGTTGATATTGCAATCGCTCAGCGAAGCAGAGTTTTTGGGCATAGGAGAGTAATTGGGAAGATGAACAATTCCACCAAGAAGTTTACCATTATCAACATTCGTCTTCACGTCATTATAATTATCAAGCCTGATATTTCCCCCGTCTACCTGATATCCGGAACCATGACATCCGAGACAGTAAGAATTAAGGATATTGTAAATGGTACCGGAATATGAAACATTGGTGGTATCACAGTTAATACTCAGTTCAGGAAATAATTCTTCTTTATTATCATAATAACAACCCATGATCAGGGCAATTGTAGCAATAACCAATAACAGAAAATATTTTTTCATCTCTGCAGACTATTAATTATTTAGTGTTTGTCTTTAAATTCATTCTTTTTGATTTAAGAACAAGGATTTACGATTTATGAAGTATGTGTAATCATCTGATTTAATGATAACATCAAAAATCAGAAATCGTTAATCGATATTCGTCAATCAAAATATTGAATATTATGGATAGAGTCTATTTGTTGTTATTTCCTCCATTATTGACCCATAGTGTGATCTGATTGATCTGGCACTGGGTAAGTGCATTGGTTGGTGGCATAAGTGGTTCGGGACTTTGATGCGTAATCGTTCCCACCAGTTTTCCACTGACGGCCACTGTTTTTACATCAGTATAATTAGTCAGGGAGACACTCCCCGATGGTGTGGCGCCGCTATGACAACCGGTACAATTGTTCTGAATGACCGGCCATACAACTCCCGAAAAAGTTACATTTGATAAATCACAGGGTTGTGAGGAACAATCCCGGTTCAATGCTCCTTCCGAAATCCATTGGCTGATAATTGCAATCTGTGACTGAATCAGTGAGGTTCTTGGAGGTGGAGGCATTTGATCAGGACCTACATTTGAGGTGGCAATGATCACCTTGTAAAGAAGGCTGTTCAGGGGATCATGCGGTATGACAGTTAAGGTAGCCATGGTGGAACTGTAGTCGAGGAATATATAGCCCGATGCATGAGTGGCATTATCATGACAACCCGACATGGCACAATTTGAGGTAAGAACAGGCAGCACCTGCTCTTTGAAGCAGATTGAATCGTTATGAACAACAACAGAATTGGAACTTATCCAGATTCGTGGATTTTCAATACTATCATGACAGGAATTACATGAACCCAGCGTATTCAACTGTGGCATAAATACCGAATCATTTTTAGTTCCGATAACAAGCGGATAAAGACCGGAGCCATAATTAATTGCAGCGGTGGTATAGAAATTTCCCTTACCATCCACAGGAATTGTGGCCACCAGATTACCCTGTCCTTTCAATCCTGTATATAATTTTACCGTTGCATTCGGATATGGTTTGATTTTGGTCGAATCGTAAACTGTTCCCGCAACGGTGAACCATGCATTGGATGGTCCTCCGGTTACATGACAAATTTGACAGTTCTGACCCACGTTATGACTTACCATGCCTCCGTAAGTGCTGATTGCCGTGATACTATGAGTGGTAGTATCATTGGTGCAGATAGTATCGGCGCCCTGTAAAATCCACAACCGGATAAGTGTTCTTAACTCCTGAGGTAACGGCCTGTTTGGCGGCATCCTGTTTCCCCATACACTTGTAATTGCTGTATAAACACTGCTATTATCTGGTTTACCCGGAACGACACCTTTCATGATTCCCTGGTAGGTGGTCAGTTTCAGTCGTCTGTCATCTGTGTCACCATGGCAGCCGCTCATAGTACAATTAGAGGTAAAAATCGGAAGTACCTGCTTAACAAAGCAAATCTTTGGAAATTTAGCGATATCAACTGAATCATGTTTGCATGACACAACGATCAGTAAAGAGCATATCATTGCAGGCGCCAGACTGATCATTAGTCTGATTACATTTTTCATATTAATTGGACTTAATCATTCTACAAATATATTTTAAATAAAATATTTGATGAACAGCCTGAATTTACAAATAGGTCACAGATCAGTAATTCAGAATTATTCTAAATAAATATTTTCAATAAGATAGTCATTAGGAATGTTTAGGTATTTTTGTATCCTCATTTTATCAAACCGAAATTTATTGATTATATGAATATTGTTTAATACGCAAAATATCATTTTATTATATTCGTAAATCGTTCCGCCTCCGGCGGATCGTAATTATAAAATTAATATAATATTTCAGATTATGAAAAAATCAAAATTCAGATCCTACGTATTCATCACCATTGGGTTATTCATTTTTGCCTTTGGATGGTGTGCCTTCCTAATACCGGCAAAGATCATCGGAGGAGGTGTAACGGGCATCTGCACCCTGCTTTACTTTGCCACAGGTTTCCCGATAGGGATCAGCGTACTGATCGTCAATCTGGTTCTTGTGCTCATTGCAATGCGTATACTGGGTGCTGAATTTGGTCTGAATACTATTTATGGCCTGGTAGTCGGCGCTTTCTTTTTTCTTGTTTTACAGAAACTGATCACCAAACCCATTGTAAATGAACAGTTCATGTCGGCTTTGCTGGGCGGTATTATCGGAGGCGCTGGCTTAGGAATTGCATTCTCACACGGTGGAAATTCAGGCGGTACAGATATCATTGCGCTTATCATCAATAAATACCGGAATATCAGCCTTGGAAGGACTATCCTTGTCTCCGACGTAATTATCATTACCTCTTCATTCATCGTCTTCAGGTCGATTGAAAAGATTGTTTACGGTTATGTGGTAATGACAGTGGCATCATACACGATTGACCTGGTATTCGAAGGAGCCAAACAATCTTACCAGATCATAATTATTTCAAAGGACTACCATGCCATAGCTGACAGGATTGGCAACGAGATCGGGAGGGGTGTCACTTTTCTGAAAGCAAAAGGATGGTATAACAAACAGGACACCGAAGTGCTGATGGTGATCGCCCATAAAAATGACAAACAGAATATTCTCAGGATTATCCGGGATACCGATGATAAAGCGTTTATCTCGGTGGCAAAGGTGATGGGGGTTTTCGGGGAAAACTTTGATAAGATAAAACTATAAAAACCAATTAGAAAATTTGAAAATGAGACAATTTGAAAATATCACAAAATAATGTGTTTTTCTCTGTGATACACTGTGCACAACTCTGAGTAACTCTGTGGTTATTAATTTCAGAAACCGATAGTGAAATATTAATCAGAAATATTTCTAATAGTTATCAAAACCTTTTGTATCTATATCAGAAAATATTATTGATGAATTTATTGTTTAGTACTGATTTACTGTACATTTGCAAAATGAATTTATTATCAGAAAGATGATTGAACTTTCAGTAAATAACTTTAGAGCAAACCTTAAATCCTTTGTTGACAAAGTGATTGATGAACACCAGGCAATTCGGGTAAAACGCCGGACTGGCAGGGATTTTATAGTGATCAGCGCCGAAGACTGGGATCGTGAACAGGAAACTTTGTATGTACTTCGGAATAGTTCTTTGATGAAACAGATTGCTGAATCAGAAGTGATGTATAAGAATTCAGCAGGTTACAAACCCACCGGCAGGGAAATGGATAAGATCAATTATCCTTTTCATTTGCGCTTTTAGCGTCTCTTGCGTTAAAAAATTAAACGCAAAAGACACAAGTGACGCAATTGCCAAATAGTTTTTGATAAATAAAATTCATCAAAACAACAGCTTCACCAGATCTGCCACCTTGCCTGCATAACTGATCCCGATTTTAAATCTTGAAAAATCAAGGCCTTTCTTATTATATTTGGAAATAACGATCTCTTTGAATCCAAGTTTTTCGGCTTCGGCAATACGTTGTTCAATACGGCTCACGGGTCTTATCTCGCCGGTAAGCCCCACTTCGCCGGAAAAACAAACGTTCTTATCAACGGCAATATCCTGTTCCGATGACAATATTGAGCAAATAACGGATAAATCAACGGCAGGATCGTTGATCTTCAACCCCCCGGCAATATTCAGGAAAACATCCTTTGATCCGAGCCTGAAACCTGCTCTTTTCTCAAGAACAGCCAGCAGCATGCTCAGCCTGCGCAGGTCGAAACCTGTGGAAGAGCGCTGCGGAGTACCATAGACTGCAGAGCTCACCAATGCCTGCACTTCAACCAGGAAAGGACGTATACCTTCGATGGTAGCTGCAACTGCCGTTCCGCTCAAGTTTTCGTCGTGGTGGGCAAGCAGAAGTTCCGAAGGATTGGTCACCTCACGTAAACCCTTTGACTGCATCTCAAAGATACCGATCTCCGAGGTTGATCCGAAACGGTTCTTGACAGCCCTGAGAATGCGGTACATATAATTCTGATCACCTTCAAACTGCAGCACGGTATCTACGATATGTTCCAGCACTTTTGGCCCGGCCAGGTTACCTTCTTTATTGATATGACCAATCAAAATGACCGGCACTGACGATTGCTTGGCGTACCTGAGCAATTCTGCCGTACATTCTCGCACCTGACCCACGCTGCCGGGCGATGACTCAATACGGTCGGTATACATTGTCTGGATGGAATCAACGATCACAAGTCCCGGGTTGGTTGAACTGATATGGTACATTGTATTTTCGAGCGAAGTCTCGTTGAGAAGCAGGCACTGGTCGCCGTTAATGCCCATACGTTCTGCCCTGAGCCTGATCTGGGAAAGACTCTCTTCACCGGAAATATACAAAGTGGTAATGTCTGGATTTTTTAATGCAATCTGCAACACCAGCGTGGATTTGCCTATGCCCGGTTCACCGCCGATAAGTACCATAGAACCGGGAATAAGCCCTCCGCCCAGCACACGATTGAGTTCATCGCTGTGCAGATCAATCCTGGTTTCAGCCTGGGAACTGATCTCAGAAAAACGTTTTGGCGATGAGTTGGAAACCCTTGTGCTGACAGAGGGATTTGATGGTTCTTTGGTGATAATCTCTTCCACGTATGTATTCCATTCATTGCAGGAAGGGCATTTACCGATCCACTTGGGCGCCGAAGCGCCGCAGTTTTGACAAATATAGGCAGTCCGTGTTTTTGACATAGCTAAAAATATTTTACGAAAATACGAATTCTAACTGTCAACCGGCGTGAGTTGCATCCACATTTTAAAAATATGCAGGTTTCATTGTTAAATTGTTAACACATAGTATCATAGACTACATAGCCACATAGTAATTTCAAATCAGGAATAACTATGTGCCACTATGTGACTATTGTGGTAATATTTAATTTTGAATTACTTCGTGAATTCCTTTGAGTCCTTTGTGTTAAATAAAGCTCTTCCTTAACCACAAAGGAAAACCAAAGGTTGCACAAAGTTACACGAGGAAAAGAAAATATTTTATTTAAATCAAATCTTGTACTTTATAAACTTTATAAACTTTACGAACTTTTGACTATCGACTATAGACTATTGACTGAATATTTATCTTTACCGCTAAAATAAATAAGATGTCCGAGAAACATATTCGTGTGCGCTTTGCACCCAGTCCGACCGGCCCTTTGCACATGGGCGGAGTCAGGACAGCCCTGTTTAATTATTTGTTTGCGAAGAAAAACGGTGGAGATTTCATTTTAAGGATTGAAGATACTGATCAGAACCGTTATGTGACGGGTGCTGAGGAATACATCATTGAATCGCTGAAGTGGTGCAGTATTGAATTCAACGAAGGAGTAGGAATTGGCGGCCCTCATGCTCCTTACCGCCAGTCGGAAAGAAAAGAGATTTACCGCCAATATGCCGAAAGGCTTGTCATTTCGGGGAATGCTTATTATGCCTTTGATACGGCGGAAGAACTGGAAAACATGCGTAAAAAACTGGAAGCTGAAAAGGCTCACAATACCAGCTATTGCGCTGCTACACGAATGACCATGAGAAATTCGTTTACCCTGCCTCAAACTGAAACACAGACGCTAATCAGGTCTGGTCATCCTTTCGTAATACGTTTTACCATGCCTGCTGACAAAGAAGTGACATTCCACGACCTGATCAGGCAGTCGGTAACTGTAAATTCCTCGACACTCGATGACAAGGTGCTGTTCAAATCCGACGGCATGCCCACCTATCACCTGGCCAACGTGGTGGACGATTACCTGATGAAGATCAGCCACGTGATCAGGGGTGAGGAATGGCTTCCGTCGGCGCCACTGCATGTTTTGCTATACAAGGCGCTGGGATGGGAAAGTGACATGCCTCAGTTTGCTCACCTGCCCTTGTTGCTAAAGCCTGATGGCAAAGGGAAACTGTCGAAGCGCGATGGCGACAGACTGGGTTTCCCTGTGTTTCCCATTCAATGGAAGGATACTGCTACCGGTGAAATATTTTCCGGTTACCGTGAATCCGGTTATTTTCCCGGGGCATTCGTTAACATACTGGCCTTGCTTGGCTGGAACCCCGGAACAGAGCAGGAAATCTTAAGCATGGATGAGCTTGTTCAACTATTCTCTCTTGACAAAGTACAAAAGGCAGGTGCCAGGTTCGATCCTGAAAAAGCAAAGTGGTTCAACCAGCAATACATGAAAGCCTTGAGCAGCGAAGAGATCACTACTCTGTTAATGCCCATGATTGAAGAATTGAAAATTAATGTCTGCCATGATTATGTAAAAAAAGTAGTGGATGCTATCCGAGACAGGACGGTATTTCTGAAGGATTTCATATACAACGCCAGATATTTTTACTCCAGCCCGGAAGAGTATGACGCACAACTTGTGGCAAAGAAATGGAACAGCGTTACTCCGGGATTACTTAAATCAATTGCCGGTGTAATGGAACAGTTGGAGGATTTTACTGCATCAAACCTTGAAACTAAAGTGAAAGAATGGCTTGAATCCAATGGCATAGGCGCCGGACAGGCCATGAATGCCCTCAGACTGGCCATGGTCGGGTCGAACAATGGCCCGGGTATTTTTCTCATCATGGAAATCATAGGAAAAGAAGAGACGTTGATCAGGATTGAGAATGCATTAAACAGATTAATGTGATTAAGGAAAAAGTTAATTTGAGAATGTAAAAATTTGAGAATGTGAGAATGTTTAACTTGATATTTTTTCAATTTATTACTTGGAATTAATACTTTCCGGTCAGCAACTTATGACTCGTCACTTTGTCACTTTATCACTCTATCAAAATAATATGAAAAAAATCACAATCCTTGGTGCAGGAATGGTTGGCAGGGCAATGGCCATCGATCTTTCCAGATCTTTTAATATCACTTCTGCAGATATGGATGTTAAAGCTTTGGAATTACTCGTGGCAAAGCATACGGTGAAAACAGTAATGGCTGACCTTTCAGATACTTCTGTCCTTACAAGCCTGATCAGCGATGCCGACCTTGTGATATGTGCTTTGCCCGGCCATATGGGATTTAAAGCAATAAAGACCGTCATTGAGGCAGGAAAGGACCTGGTGGATATTTCTTTTATGCCCGAGGATTATATGGTACTGAATGATCTTGCTCTTGAAAATAATGTGACAGTCGTGGCTGATTGTGGCGTTGCGCCCGGGATGCCCAATCTGCTGGCGGGATTTCACAACGAAACCATGCAGATCACGGATTTCTTTTACATGGTAGGAGGACTGCCCCTTGAGCGTAAATTTCCTTTTGAATATAAAGCTCCTTTTTCACCAGTGGATGTGGTGGAAGAATATACCCGCCCCGCCCGCTATGTGGAGGATGGTAAGGTTATTATTAAACCTGCGATGAGCGATCCCGAACTTGTATTTTTCCAAGGCATCGGCCACCTGGAAGCCTTTAATACTGATGGTCTGAGATCACTGATACTTACAATGAAACATGTTCCAAACATGAAGGAAAAGACGCTTCGTTATCCCGGCCATATCAGGCTGATACAGGCATTGCAAAACTCAGGCTTTTTCAATAATGATCCCATACAAGTCAAAGGCGTTGATATTATTCCTTTCGACTTTACCACAAAACTTCTCTTCAAAGAATGGAAACTCGGAATCAATGAACCGGAATTTACGGTGATGAGGATACAAATTTCAGGAACAGAAAACGGCCAGCAAAAAGAGGTCATTTACAATTTGCTCGATCGTTTCGACCCTGAAACCGGTATTTCTTCCATGGCCAGAACCACCGGATATACTGCAACTGCAACGGCCAACCTGATTTTAGGCAATCATTTCAATAAAAAAGGTGTATTTCCTCCTGAGTCAGTCGGCAGTAATAAGAACTCCACGAATTTTATACTCGATTACCTTAGTGAAAGAGGAATTAATTATGTGAAAACTGAGAGATATCCTGACGAAAATGTTTAGGCTGTCAGGCTGTAGACTATTAGTCTGTTAGGAGTGATGAGTTATGAATTATGAGTTGTTTCCTTATGCCTAATGCCTAACCTGAACGAGCCAGAAACAAACAAGAAATCACAAATCACAAAATACAAATAACAAATAAATATCAATCAACAAAATGACAAATTCAAAACCGATGTAAGATTAAGAAGATTTACTTTTAAGTTTGCAAAGCGAGTAAGGTTATATATAAAGAAACTTCCAAATAATATATTGAATATTGAAAAATCAAAGTAGTTTGTTTCGTATTTGAATTATTGTCCGCCGCGGCGGATTGTTTATTATTTGAGATTTGTTTTTTGTTTTTTGGAATTTTTTGCCAAAACGCCTCAAGATTTCAGAAATAAGCACCTAAATACCTAATAGTCTACAGTCTATCTACCTGATTAGTTTTTATCTGAGAAATCAGATTAAAATTCTGTTAATTCCCGTGATTTTTCTGTTTCTGTTTTCAACCTTTAGCTATAAAATGGAGTCTAATCAGCAATTAAGACAATAAAACAATTTACAAAAATGAGAAAAATTGCAATTGTAGTTCTATTGGGCGTATTTGCCCTGAGTTCCTGTACAAAGGAGAAACTCATGACAGGCAACCAGCAGAATGTTGGTGCATCCTCCCTTCCAACACAGACAAAAGAGTATGTTGACAACAACTATCCTGATGCTGTGATAACCAATGTGTCTCTGTATAACTCCGGTACTGCAAGATATGTGGTCAAACTCAATACTACTGAAATCCTTGCATTTAATACTGCCGGCGGATTTTTATGTGACAGTACTGCTATTGACAGTATTCCCTCTGATTCTTTTGGAATGCACGGATTTCATTGGTTTCACTGGATTCACTGGCATCATGGACATCCAGGGCATTTCGGTCCCGGTTGCGGTGGTCCAGGACATGGTACCGAGCCCGGATTTGGACATGGTCATGGTCATGGAATCCCCTCTGATTCACTGGCCCAGGCTATCGTAAACTATGTTACAGGCAACTACCCCGGCTACATCATCGAACATGCCAATATTGACAGTCTCTGCCAGTTTGGAAATGTTACGGAAGTTGTAGCTGATGATAGTATTGGTCATGTAAAACTGTATTTCGATGCAAGCAATAATTACCTGATGAAAGATAACAGGATTAATTATTCCGCCATTCCCCAGGTTATTACTGCATATGTTACATCAAATTACTCAGGTTATTTTCCATGTTTCAGGGCGATTAAGTTCACACTGGCCGATGGAAGCATTGAGTACATGGTATTCCTTAAAGGCAATCATGCCCACAAACGTGTGACCTTCAAAGAAGACGGCACTTTTGTCTGTGAGCAGTAAGCTTCTTTTTTTTAAATTCCCAGAGCCGTTGCAAATATTGATTCGTTTGCAGCGGCTTTTTTTTAATACATAGTGAAGGTCAATTGAAAATAATCAAATGAAAATCCTAAAATTGAAAATATTTCCCCGATACAAATAACTATTATTTTTAAGATTCATTCAAAATTTCATAATATCAGAACTCCTGACTTCTTGATGTTAAATATAGGGGTTTACTGAATATTATCGCAATCTGGAAAAACGGCATATTCTAAAATATTAAGCAATTAACATGCATTATTGCGATATATTTACACATTAATATACAATGCTTTAC
>JAPLDU010000046.1:0-23053 GCA_026391255.1 Bacteroidia bacterium
GTGCTGCTGACAGTAATGCTGGTAAAGGTTGTTGCGTTTCCATTAATGGATTGTGAGGCACCGGAAAAAGTATAGGTACCTGTACCCGAAGTAAATGTACCAGTATTTGTAAAATTGCCGGTGGTAATTGTAACCGGTTCATTGATCGAATTATTCCATGTTCCATCGTTTAAATTTAAACTGGCTACTGTCAATAGTGGTGTTGATTGAGCTGTGCTAACATTTACTATACCTCCGGTATTTACTGTTACTGCACCCATTGACCTTGTCCCGGTAGCATTATTAAAAGTTAATGTTCCTGTAACATTCGTTGTGGTAACAGTCAATGAGGTGGTAAATGAATTCAAAGTCATCGTACCGGCAGTAACTGTGAGTGTACCAACAGTAGTTGTTCCTGATGTATTGGCAAAGGTAGCTCCCTGTGCATCATTCAATTCAAGATTACCATAAGTATCTGTGGTACCGGTGACAGCATGAGAACCAGACCCACCATATAAATATATTTCCCCTGCGCCTGAATGTGTGCCGTTATTAGTAACATTGCCATTTACAGTAACTGTGTACCCGCCGTCGGCAAAGGTGCCTGCACTAATCGTCAGATTACCGGCAACAGTAATTGCTCCTCCTGCTGTTTTCGTTCCTGAGCCTGAAATTGTAAGATTATAATAGGTTATTCCTAAGAGAGTTTGTGTTCCGGCATATCCATAATTTACAGTATTTCCGGTCGTATTAGCTATAAGTGAAGTGCCAATACCCGGAGTGCCTGTAAAGTTAATATTTAAAATGCCTGATGTTCCGTTACCATTGGTTAAAGAACCAGTGCCTGATTGAGTTAATACACTTGTAACAGTTAATGTTCCGCTATTTGTGTATGTTCCGCTGAATGTAACGCTCGGTATGGAAGTAGCGCTTGACCCGCTTATTGTTTCCCCTGTTCCCGAAAATGTGTGAACCCCGGTACTGGCGGTATATGTTCCGCTATTTGATAAACTTCCTGCAATACCTACTGTTGCAGCGCCATATTCTGTTAATGTACCACCGGTATTAATTGTAACATCATTACCAAATGAAAGTGTGGCTGCTGCGCTCTCTGTTATAGCGCCACCGTTATTGATTGTTACAACGTTGGAAAAGGTTTTTGTACCAGTGGCTGAAGTGATTGATAAAATTCCGCTCGCTCCTTCGCCGATTGTAGTCGTTCCGGTAATGCCCAGTGTATAAGCACCGGCTGTAAGCGTTGTACCGTCTCCGACGGAAAGATTGCCACTGACAGTCAGGTTGGCTGCCAGGGAGGTAGAAACAGTTCCGTCAATAGTCAAATTACCTCCGATTGAAGTTGTGCTTGCTGACATTACATCCGTTCCACTGCCCGATAGAATTAAATTATAATAATTGCTTGCAAGTTGAGGAATGGTTTGAGCAGCGCCTGTAAAATTTACAGTCAAATATGTGTTGGGTGTAAATGTGGTGCCACTTCCTGTCCATGTTCCGCCTACAGACAAAGTGGATGCTGATGTACTGCTTGTAATCACTCCGTTTGAAAAACTAACATTTCCTGCAACTGTAAGGCTACCTCCTCCGGTAAAATCTAATTCACTTAATGAGCCGCTGAATGTTAAACTATTGCAATTCATATTTTCGCCTGATGATATTGCAGGCCAGTGCCCAGAATTAGTATTCGGGATAGTAACAGCAGTATTAGAAGTAGGAACATGGGCAGGAGACCAGTTTAATTGATTATTCCAATCTGTGCTTGTTCCACCAACCCAAGATTCTGCATCAGGCTTTAGCGCTATTAATAATCCACCCTCTTCTGTACCATTTGTGCTGAGTGTAGCTGTACCTGCTCCGGTAGCTCCATAAGAACTCTGAGTTGCCCATGCAACACCAATGGAACCATGAGAACCACTTGAATAATTCGCATCAAGGATTTCGGTAAGAGATCCAGGAGAAGTTGTTGACCAGGACCCAAATGTTGGTGCTCCTTCAGCAGCCCAACCAAACATTATTACAGCATCATTATTGATTGTGGTAGTTATACCTGTATTAGTCGTAACATTAGTCGAACTAGTAGTACTATAATAAATTGCATTCTCCTTAACATCAAAAACGGATGCATCAACCCCGTAAAAAGCAACAATTCCACCAACAGCCCAGTTTGCTGAGGCAAGTGTGAATGCATAACTTGAACCTTCTGATGATCCAGCTACTTTATATAAAATATCGAAACGATGGTTTTGTCCTGGATTTACTCCAGTAACAACGGTATTCCATCCCCCTAAGGATGGGCCTGTTGAGGAACTACCATTTGTTGTAAAAGTTGCAACCATAACATCACCTGTTACCACGCCAGTTGGCTTATTTATTGTTAATGTAGTAGTTGCTGTTGTTGCTGAAGTACCAGATCCGCGCTGTGCAATTTGGGCATACATAGTATTAATAAAAAACAAATTTGCAATCACAAACAGGATAACGATGAGGCTTGTCCTGCATAATAATTTTGTTTTCAAATTACTGGTTCCTTTTCGGGTTGTAGGTGATGATTGATCATCACTATTTTGGAAGATCATGGAATTTTTGATTTGTAATATATTTTTCATATTCATAATTTCACTTAGGATACGTAAAGTCATTTCTTTTACTTATAGATAGTTACATTTAAAATGAATGAAAACCAGGATAGGTTTTTCCCTTGAAAACCATGTGCAGATTTCATTATCTTTAAGCTAATAATTGATTTCTATATTATTATATTAATAAAATGGCCGTAAAATTACTGATTAAAAGTGATATAAGATATTAGTAAATTATTAATAATGACTAACATAGTATATTCAATGACGAACGTATTAAAATATGTGACGAAGGGACTGAGTGACTGAGAGACGAAGGGACTGGGTGACGAAGGGACGAAGTGACGAAGGGACTGGGTGACGAAGGGACTGGGTGACGAAGCGAACGAAGCGAAGCGGCGACAGGGATACGAAGGGACTGAGTGACGAAGGGACTGGGTGACGAAGGGACTGGGTGACGAAGGGACTGGGTGACGAAGGGACTGGGTGACGAAGCGAACGAAGCGACGGGGCGAACGAAGCGAAGCGGCGAACGAAGCGAAGCGGCGACAGGGATACGAAGGGACTGAGTGACGAAGGGACTGGGTGACGAAGGGACGAAGCGACGAAGCGACGAAGCGACGAAGCGAACGAAGCAAAGAGACATTTTAAAATAGTAAACAATTTGCCCTGTAAGGGCGTGAGCGATAGCACAGGGCAACGCCCTGTATGCATTAGAGTACCACAGTTTGCAAGCCCTGAAAGGGCGCCAGCAAGATCCCATCAAGACGACAAGTCGAAGAGATTTGAAAATTTGAAAATTTGAAGATTTGAAGATTTGAAAATGGAGTTCATTAATCAAATTAATTTAATTCTTTGTGTGACTTTGTGCTGTCCTTTGTGTTCCTTTGTGGTTAAGAAAAGATAATAATTTTGCTTGTGAACGCCCAACGCCAAACGCTGAACGGTGAATGGTGAATGGTGAACGCCAAACGCCCAACGCCAAACGCCCAACGCCAAACGCTGAACGCTGAACGCTGAATGGTGAACGCCAAACGCTAAACGCCAAACGCATAACCCTGAAACTCCGCCTCCGGCGGTTACCATTCATTTTTAGTTGAAGAATATTTTACTGCTTTTGATTATCTTTGTAAAAAAGATTAAGATGAAAGGAATTGAATATCTGACTGATGAAAAAGGTGATCGGAAATCTATTGTGATAGACCTTAAAGAATGGGGACAATTGGTTGAAGATCTTCTGGATGCCATGGAAGCTAAACAAAGGGTTGAAGAAGAATCAATCCCTTACCGGATAGCACGTAAAGATATCCTTATAAAAAACAAATAAGTTGACTCAGTATTCTGTTTTAATTAAACGGTCTGCAATCAAGGAACTGGAAGGTTTACCTGCAAAGGTTTTTGATGCTGTCGATAAAAAGATCCTTTTACTTGAATCAGAACCGAGACCTGCCGGTGTTAAAAAACTGATTGGGGAGAAAAATATGTTCAGGATACGCTACAGGTCTTTCCGTGTCATTTATGAAATCAATGATCACTCTAAAACCATTACTATCCTGAAGATCAAGGATAGAAAAGAAGCCTATTAATTCAAAATAACATTCAAACAGGCGACTGAGTGACGAAGGGACTGAGTGACGAATTGACGAAGCGACGAAGCGAACGAAGCAAAGAGGCGAACGAAGCGAAGCGGCGACAGGGCGACGGAAGCGATTTGAAAATTTGAAAATTTGATCCGCCTTAGGCGGATTTGAAAATGGAGTTCATTAATCAAATTAATTTAATTCTTTGTGTGACTTTGTGCTGTCCTTTGTGTTCCTTTGTGGTTAAGAAAAATAATTTAATAATGGATAACCTTGAACCGCCTGAGGTGGAGTGAATGGGGATTGGTAAATAGTGAGGGGTGAGTAGTGAATGGTGAATGTTTATTTGTTTATTTGTTTATCTGCTGGAGGCGGAGATTATTTGCAATTGACGGTTTACGCAATATATTGGAACTCTGAAACTCTTGAACACTGGAACTCCGCCTCCGGCGGAGAACTCTGAAACCGCGACGCATGACGTCCATGACGTTAATGACTAAGAAATTGTCAATAATAAACGTTTGCCGACACCTATTTCAACAAGTCTGTATAATGTTGACAATTGAATATCACTGTGACCATTTTCTATCCGCGATATAAAGCTTTTTCTTGTTCCTGTCTTTTGTGCAAGTTCTTCCTGGGTTAAATGTGCTTCTTTCCTTGCTTCCCTGATTACTTCTCCAATTGCAAACGCTTTTGCTTTTATCTCAAATTCCATTCGTTTTTCACTCCCAACTGGTCCGTACCTGATATCAAGATGCTCTTCGAATGTTGTTATTTCGTATTTTTTATCTGCAGTTTGTTTCATGTTTATTGGTTTTCATATAAAAATATTCCGTCTTTATCTTTAATGCCCGTTCAATTTCTGTTTTCGGGGTCTTCTGAGACTTTTTATGAAACCCGTTAAAAAGAACGACCAAATTTCCTTCATCAAAACAACAAAAAATCCGATAAATATTGCTTTGGTAATCAATACGAATCTCAAAAAGGCCATCAGTTCCTTCTATATATTTAAAGAACTTAACTGGAATCCTATCGGCAACCCTGATCAGAAAAAGAACATAATCAATTTTTTCCCTGACTTTCTCCGGCTGAGAGTCAAAAAACTCATAAAAATAATTTCTGAAAAAAAGAATTTTCCGCTTTTGTTCCACGTGGCAAAGTTAACGAAAAATGGAACATTTAAAGATTTTTTTATCATTTATTTTCCCTCTAGTCGGGTCGAAGAAGCGAACGAAGAGACAGGGCGAACGAAGGGACGAAGTGACGAAGCGACGAAGCAAATGAAGTGACTGAGTGACGAAGTGACGAAGTGACAAAGTGACGAAGCGACGAAGTGACAAAGTGACGAAGCGACGAAGCGAAGAGACATTTTAAAATAGTAAACAATTTGCCCTGTAAGGGCGTGAGCGATAGCACAGGGCAACGCCCTGTATGCATTAGAGTACCACAGTTTGCAAGCCCTGAAAGGGCGCCAGCAAGATCCCATCAAGACGACAAGTCGGACGACAAGTCGAACGAAGAGATTTGAAAATTTGAAAATTTGAAGATTTGAAAATGGAAATCAATTTGAATATGTTAATGAGGATTGGTTATTAAGTTATTAGGTTATTTGCGATTAGGGATTGACGCAATATATTGGAACTCTGAAACTCTTGAACACTGGAACTCCGCCTCCGGCGGACGAACAAACGAACATTCGAACTCTGAACTCCGAACTCTGAAATGTGTAATTATTTTAATTTCTTCTTTGACAGGTAAGGTCTGTCGGGAGGTAGTGCCAGAGTTTCTTTAAGAGGATCAATAATCACATCAAGGTCCTCCAGAGGTATAGAACCAAGAAGTACTTCGTTATCACGCTCAAGCAAAATAGCTTCGCATATTATGGTCCTTGTCCGGAATTTTAATGTTACCGGTCCATGGACAGGATATTTCTTTAACGTACCATCAGCAAGTTCAACACTTACATCCCTGGTTTTCTTCAAACCAAGTTGCTGGTTGATCGCTTCATTTATGCACAACATTAATGCACCGGAATCAACCAGTGCAGTGGTTGTAACTTTCCGGATTTCATAAACTTTAATGTAACCACGATTGAAAACTCCTTCATCCTCTGTGTTAACTAATTCTATTTCAGTATAAACAAGGCCCATTATTTTATAAATAATATTTGCAAATTTAATTAAATTAATGAAATTTTATTCTTAAAACCAATATGATCCGCCTGTGGCGGAGTGTATGGTGAGTGGTGAATAGTGAATGGCGAATAGTGTATGGTGAAACTCTGAACTCTGTACTATGTACTATCTACTATGTACTTTGTACTACGTACTACGTACTATGTACTATCTACTATGTACTATCTACTATGTACTTTGTACTTTGTACTACGTACTATGTACTATCTACTATCTACTATGTACTCTGAACTCTAATTAAACAACGGCACTCCGTTATCGAGGAAGAATTTAGTGTAGGTACCGTTGTATCCTTTACGCCAGCTATTGTTGGCTTTTAAGTTTAATCTGTCAAGGCTTGATCTGTCATCGGTAAAAACTACTGCATCCTTCAGGTTAAGGGCATTGGCATCAATAAAGAGTGAATCAATATCCACCGGCTTGCCCGAATGCAACAAAGGCGATCGTACCTGGTGAAAATCCTGTGGTTCGGCGCTTGCCACAAAAAGGGTATTCCTCTCTTCCACTTTGCCCGGTGTGGTTAATATTTTGGTGTATAAACCTGCAGCCTGCAGGGTAACATATACCGACCTGCCGGGCTTACCAATTTCCCCGCTTAAAAAACCATTGAAATTAATAAGTATCAACCCATTTTTGTTTAATAATGATCTTGCCTTTTTTAAACACTCGAGACTTAATACATGCGGTGGCTGAAATTCTCCCCTGAATACATCAAAAAAGATTAGGTCGTAGGTCTGCGTAGTTTTTTCAAGATAATGTCTTGCATCATCAATAATCACATGTATATCCGGGTTGAGAAAGAAATATTTCCGGGCAATATTGACTATCCGCTCATCTAATTCCACTGCATCCACGGCAAACTGCAAATTGTTCTTTAAAACATTGGCTCCGGCGCCTCCTCCAAGGCCTAATAACAAAGCCCTTGAATGTTCAGGCAGCTTACTGGCAACAGACGTAAAAAATGTAATGTAGTTCCATTTCGTAGTATTACTGTTCAAATCAATCCCGGTCTGTCCCATCCTGTTGATGAAAAGTAACCTGTCGTTTGTTTTTTCACCGGCTCCATTTTTAAAAACATCAGCCACCAGCACCTGTCCTAATAAACCTTCGGAGTAAGCGATCACTCTGACATCGGGTGATGAGGTGGCAATCTTTCGCTGTGAAAAGGAGAACAGGATAAAAAGAATATAAATAAATGATATGAATTTATTATGAACCAGCAATTTTAAAAGCGGAATGATTCCGACCAGTAATCCGATAATAATAGAGGGAGTTGTCAGCCCGAACTGCTGGATAATGAAAAAACCCATTAACGGCAAGATGATAATGCCACTTGCGGAGGAAATGGTAAACACCCGACCGGTAATCGCCCCTGAATGATCAACATTAGCGGTGAGAAACCTGATAAGTAAGGTAGGAACCATGCCCATGAACAATAATGGCGGCAATATGAGCAACAGGCTTACCAGTACTGCTGCTAATCTCATTTCCATTCCCATGAACACCATCGTGAGGTGCTGTGAAATATAATGCATGAACATTAAAAAGACGGATGCAATCAGCAGCACCCAATGAATAGTAGCTATGCGTGTATATTTGTCAGCCAGCCTTCCGCCAGTGTAATACCCAAGTGCAAGACTCAGGAGTGTAATGCCGATCACGGCCACCCAGACAAACAAGGACGAACCAAAATAAGGCGCCAGCATGCGGGCTGATATCAGTTCAACACACATTACGGTTGCACCCTCCAGGGCGGCAAAAAAATAAATTGAACTATGAATCCGGAGTTTTTTGTTTTTAGTTTTTAGTTTTTGTCTTCCTGCCTGAGCCGGACGGGTAGGTTCGGTACCGGATTCAGCTATGTGAACGCCTGGTTGAACAACTTCATCTGTTTGGCTGGTGGATTTGGCATTTATCAGGGGAATGGATTTAATGAAATAGATGATGGGTAAAAAGACCAGTGTGATGCAGATTATGAGCGAACTTAATTTCAGTCCCAGTTCAGGAATCCAGTAAAATCCAAATAAAAATGTGGCAATAATACCGCCTATTGTTGATGTAAAGTAAACTGTTCCGGCAACATTTCCCAGCGTTTCCATTTTTTGAGCCATCAGCCTCACTACCATGGGCCCGACAAGGCCAAAACAAAACATCGGCGGTGCCAATAAAAGAAAGCTTGCAGTGCAAATCCCCGTAATCAGTCCCATTCCCGAAGTAATTGAAATGAGCAGGGTCGCTGCTAACGGTAAAGCAAAAACAAGCATTGCAGCACAACATAATATGATGATCAGTATTTTTTCGGATGCATATTTTGCTGATAATTTTCCACCCGAATAATACCCCAGGGTCAGACCGAGCACGGTGATGCATAGTACTGCAGTCCATACATACAATGAACTCCCATAGAACGGAGCCAATAATTTAGCACCCATTAATTCGACAGCCATCAATGATGCACCTTCAACCAGTAACACCAAAAAAAGGTACCAGAATTTCTTCAGCATTCAGAATAAGATAATTGTTTAAATCACCGGTACGTCTCCCGGGGCAAGCCCTGGATCCAAAGTTCCGCAACTGAGTTAGGGGGTATTTACCCTCCGACTTTGTCGGGATTGTCCAACTTAATTTTCAGTTCACTTGTTCCTGAAAATTAAGTTTCACGAATAAAATTGCTTCAAAAATATAAACAACAATTCAATTATATTAAACCGAAATTTATTTATTACATAAATATTGCTTAATTCAGTAAATATCATTTGATTATATTTGTAAATCGTAATTCGTAATTCTAAAATTAATATAATACTCTGACACGACAAAATAATAAATTATTTTTTAATAATTTGTTTTATGTTTGGTAATAAATTTAAGACTAAGTGACGAGGGTGGGAAAACGGGAGGGAGAACGAAGCGAAGGGGCGACAGGGAGACGAAGAGACTGAGAGACAATGTAATAATGTGATAATGTGATAATGTGACAATGTGATAATGTGATAATGTGATAATGTGATAATGTGATAATGTGACAATGTGATAATGTGATAATGTGATAATGCAAAAATGAAAAATAAATTGCCCTGAAAGGGCGCTAGCATGATCCCATCAAGGCAACGGGGCGATAAGGCGATTTGAAAATGAAAAACATACGTTCATGAAGCCCATGACAATCTGGAACACTGAAACAATCGGACAACTGAACTCTGAACTCCGCCGGAGGCGGAGAACTTTGAACTCTGCACTCACAACATAAAAAACCCGCAGTACTTCAGGTACCACGGGTTTCTTTATGAGGTGAATGATCCGGCTATCTGCCTATGATTACTTTCCCTGTAAAGCTTTTTGTTTCTGTATTTACCCTAACCATATAACATCCGGGAACTATTCCAATGTTAAGCCTGCTGAACTGCAGGGGAACATTCTTTATTTCCCTGATCTCCCTGCCAAGCATATCATAAATTTTCACATCACCATTTCCTGAAATGTTTCCGTTAATAAGAATATCCTTCCCATCAGACGATATACTAACGACTGCTGACTGTTGACTATCGATATTTTTAAAGTGCAACAGGAAGCGATAAACTTCATCGCTTTTTATGTAATCAAACTGATAACCCATAATATTCAGGTTTGTAAAGGCGCCGGACTTCCTGTCTTCCAGCCACGCTTCAGTACCGACAGGCAAAGTATTTTCCGTGGCTGATATATTGTATCTCCCGTCATTTGTACATTGGAAACCTACCGGTATCACCTTTGCTTCCTTTAATACATTCTGTGCCATCGGAATCATATCCGCATCTGCCGTAAACAGGTGGGTTATCCCCTCCTCTTCCTCGAACTGCTTCGGTACATCATATTCAAAATCAAATCCTGAAGTCGCATCATCCCTGAAGAGTACCAAAGTCTCATAACCTTCCGGCTGCTGACCTACAACTTCCGACTTATGACTTACGACTACTTTCAGTTTCAGCATGTCAGGAATAATCTCATCCTCTTTCCAGAATACCTGGCTGTTGGTCAATCTTACGTCATTGGTTGATGCCAGTGTGCCTGTTCCCGCTGATGTTACAAGGTAGCCCTGCATCGAAGGTATATACCTCGATCCTCCGTTGGTAGTCGCACCTGTGCTTGCGTTATAGGTTGCGAATATTGTCCCTGATCTGAACTGTATGGTAGGGCCAATATTTGTCTTTATCCATCCGGTTGTTGCTTTCCAGTCTATCGCACATGGATATGGATTGCCCACACAGTTAGTCCCGTTGGCAGTTGTATAGCTCTCTGTTCCGGAATAAAATGACGATGCACCTGTTCCGGTAAAAGTCAATAATTTATTAGTGGAGGTGGTGCTTATGCTGTATCCTTTCATTAATGTCAATGCAGAAGTTGATGCCTGAATAGCCCAGGAAGAAGTGGGTATCGGAGTTGTCAGGGTCGGATTCAGATATTTAAAATTATAACCCAATGATGCCGGCGTATTCCCGGGAATGGGTGACGAAATGTAATGTTCTGCAGCTGTTGCTAAATTACGCTCAGCTTTATATGTGCCTGTTCCAAGTATCTTACCATAGTTGACCAACTGGCCCGAGGGTGAATTTGTAGGATTTGATTTCAGCCACAATGTCCCGTTATTGGTAAGGTCTCCGTTTACGGTCAGCGTCTTACCAGGCATTACATTAAGAGTCATATTATTATTGATCAGCAATCCCAGTGTCTGCATATTCACCCCGTTGTCATTGCTGCCGATAGTGTAATTTCCATTGATAAACACATCTTTTAATAAAGTCGGAAATCCATTGCTCCAGGTGGTGCCGTTCCATACCGTACCTGCAACTAAAATATTAAAAACAGTTGCTGAAGCTGCAGTACATCCATTCCCATCAGTGTAATTAACATTAACTGTCCAGTTTCCCGGGGTGTTCCAGGTCAGGGTAACTGAAGGGCTGGATAATGTACCACCTGATGTAATGCTTCCTGCCGGTGATACCGTCCATATATAATTGCTCATGCCTGATTCAGTAGTATAAACATATCCGGCCAAACCAGGGAAAGCAGGGGATGATCCCGATATGGAAGGTACAGGAAGGGGATAAATAGTAGCCAATGCGGTTGCCGTTGCGGACGATAATGAATAGTTACCGTTATCAGTGCCGCCAAGCGAAAGACCAGAAGCAGTCACTGTTTTTCCGGTTCCCGGATTGGCATTATCAAAATTCGAAGCGGTCACCAATAAGGTCACCACATCCGGATAAATTACACCTGTAACAGTCTGGCTTACGAGAGTAGCAAGATCGTTTCCGTCATAACACTTATTGTTAGCGGTAATCACCGGATCGATAGATTTGCCGCTGATCACTCCTGTGAAATCCTGAATATACGTAATATTGTAGTTTGCTCCTCCGTTTCCGTCATTTATCACTGCACCTGTTGCGGTCATGATCTTTGTTGAACCCACATTCTTGTCGTCAAATGTCTGCGTTCCCTGTGTGGTGTAAGTATCTGTACCCTGAAGAAGATCACCGGCAGGCGAAACAACAGAAGTGTTATTGCCATCGTAGGTTTTGGAATCATGCTGGGCTGTGATATTAATAGGTCTGGCAGTAATGTCGGCCGTGGTTGTTCCTACGCCGGTAAGATTGTAATCGCCTGCATCTCCTCCTGTTAAACCCGCGCCGGTAAGAGTCACCGTTTTGCCGATCCCTACATTTTTATTGTCATAACGGGCTACTCCGGATAAGTTTACGACATCCGGAGGGATAACTCCCGTCAAACTTCGGTTTGTGACATTTGCCTGCTTATTTCCATCATATACTTTGCTTGCATCTACCGTGAAGCTGCCGGTGATATCCAATGCAGTAATGTCAGCCGTGGTTGTTCCTACGCCGGTAAGATTGTAATTGCCTGCATCTCCTCCAGTTAAACCCGCACCGGTAAGAGTCACCGTTTTGCCGATCCCGACATTTTTATTATCATAACGGGCTACTCCGGATAAGTTTACGACATCCGGAGGGATAACTCCCGTTAAACTTCGGTTTGTGACATTTGCCTGCTTATTTCCATCATATATTTTACTTGCATCTACCGTGAAGCTACCCGTAATATCCAATTTAGTAATATCAGCAGTAGTAGTTGAAACGCTGATCAGATTATAATTTCCTGCATCTGTTCCTGTTAAACTCATCCCGGTAAGAGTAACAGTTTTTCCTGTCCCTACGTTTTTATTTCCATAACGGGCTGTACCACCTGTCAAACTAACATTATCCGGTGAAATCACCCCTGTCAGAGTTCTGTTTATCACATTTGCCAGCTTGTTACCGTCATATATTTTGCTTGCATCTACCGTGAAGCTGCCGGTGATATCCAATTGAGTAATGTCAGCAGTAGTAGTCACCGGGGTTGTTAAAGAATAATTTCCTTCATCTGCACCTGTTAAACTCATCCCTGTAAGAGTAACAGTCTTGCCGGTACCAACATTCTTTGTGTCATAATTAGCTGTACCACCCGTTAAGCTCACATCATCAGGAAAGATAACTCCTGTTAAAGAGCGGGTTAATACATTAGCTACCGTGCCACCGTCATAAATTTTGGTCGGATCTACCGTGAAACTACCTGTAATGGTTTTTGCAGACACTGTGAGTGTTCTGTTTGAATTGCTGTTAACCGAACCACAGGTATTTGTAACAACACACCTGTATTTATAGCCACTCATTGATACAGGTGGTTTGGTAAGATATAAAGAATTGGTCGTGGAATTTGAGTAAAGCCCGCCATCTGAAATGTCATTAAAACCCGAACCCGTATTTTCCTGCCATTGGTAAGTCAACGTATAATCACCGGTAGCTGTTACCGTGAAACTTGCATCAGAACCATAAGTAATGGTTTGACTAACAGGCTGACCGGTAATAACCGGTGCGTCATCACACGGTTCACCAATATAAAAACTGCCGAATGAAGTCAGTCCCGTACATTGTGAAGAGCCAGATGTTAAAGTTCCCAAATTGGGAGTTGACCATGCCGAATTATGGTATCTTTTAATTATAAAAGCACTGGTATTCGGACTTCCAATTAAATCAACCGGGAGAAAAGCAAAAGTAGCGCTATAAGACGTAAAACCACCGACACCATTATTCGTCAATGTCCAATTCCTGTTTACATACTTAGTCTGGCTTATTTTTGACTCCGGAAGTGGAGGGATAACCATTACACTTGTGGATGCATCAATACTGCCTGTACCATCAGTAGTACCATCAAATGAAATTGTAACAGGAGTATAACCGGAGGCATCGCCAATGTCAAATGAAGCAGAACCAGTTGCATAGGGAATATATCTCCTCAAATTACCCTCGACGTAACCATTTGTTGGGTTGACACTTCCCCCGGCAGAAATGATCAGCATAATTGTAGTATTGATACCTAAAATAACATTTCCTGAAGATTTATTAATTGTCAGATCTCTGAATTTTGTCGAACTTGAACCAGTAATATTCTGATCACCTGTTCCATTAAACATTACTGTAGTGGGATTTTGCGTAAGATCTGGCGCTGAATTACATGTCCAGTCTCCCGCTACACGAATTGTATTACCTCCATTTTTATCAAAAACCGGGTGAACAGTAACAAGAACATTGAAAAACTGGTAATCGGAACCCCAAGGAAATGTACCGTTTCCACCGGCCCCGGTAAAATTTACTGTTCCTCCGCTGGCGCTGAAAGCCGATGGACTGAAATCACTGCTGATATTGATTGTACCACCTGAAATTGTATAGTTACCTGCTACAGCCGTTCCAGTAAATTTACCTGTGGTAATCGATGGACTGCCCGATATCGTAAGGGTTCCGTCAATCTCAAGTGTATTAGTACTGTTATTTAATGTGCCTCCTGTACAGGTCAGAGAACCTCCGTTGCTTATTACAATATTTCCGGAAGTCGTCGCCATTGTTCCTGAGGATGATATACTTATTGCACCGCCTGAATTTACTGTTATGTCGCCGGTAGTAGTTGTCATAGTACCTCCTGATACATTCACTGACCCAGAGATTATTAATTTCTTAATAGACGCAATACCATCATCCATGATAAATGTTCCATTCTGAGAGACAGTAACAGTACCTGTCGCTGTTAAAAAACCGGATGTTGTAATAGTTACTAATGCCCCTGTTCCGGCACTGTTGATATTTATACTGGTGATAAATACCGAATTGTTAATTGACGGATATCTGCTCAGTCCTCCCGGTATATTTGCATTATCACCCGAACCAGGAAGATTATTTCCCTGCCAGTTTGAAGCAGTATTCCAATCTGTACTTGTTGCACCAGTCCATGTCCTGGTAGCTGCATTTACGTTAATACACATCACAAAAAACATCATTACCAGGCCAAAAGATTTAAATAAATTTTTTCCTGTTTTGTGTTCTGATTTTTTTCCCATTGTTTAAATTATTAATTAAAATTTATAAAACAAGCTAATAAAAAATATTAGACAAACATAAATTTTTTACCCGAATATCAAGCGATAGAAACTAAATTAATTTGAAAATTTGATCCGCCTGAGGCGGATTTGAAGATTTGAAGATTTGAAAATGCGTTACAGTGAGCTTACCCCGCATTGAGATTATCAAAATGTGAAAATGTGAAACAATTTAGTTCATTAATGAATGGAACGCAGATGACACTGATGTTACAACGCTGATTTGCGCTGATTAAATCCATTCACCACTTACCATTCACCATTCACTACTCACCATTCATCACTTCGTTAAAAAATGTTAAGAGGTCATTTTCAGATACTTTTCTATAATGAAATTTGTTTTTTTTGCGGTAATTTTTAAATGAAAACAGATGGATATTTTTGTTGACAGGCTGACAAAGAGATATGGTGCGCAGCGTGCTGTGGATGATATCTCGTTTAACGTGAAAGCGGGTGAAGTACTTGGATTCCTGGGTCCGAACGGTGCCGGAAAAACAACCACCATGAAGATCATCACTTCATTTATGAAGCCTACTGCCGGTGATGTGAAAGTCGGCAATTTTTCAGTATTACAGCAACCGGATAAAATCCGTAAAATGATCGGTTACCTTCCGGAGCACAATGCCTTGTACGAGGACATGCCCGTAATAGACTACATGAAGTTTGTTGCAGAAATGCAGGGAATCATCCCCGGTAAGATCAAGGATCGTATATATGAAATGGTGATCACCTGTGGCCTTGAGGGGGAAAAACATAAAAAGATCGGTGAACTTTCAAAAGGTTATAAACAACGTGTGGGACTTGCCCAGGCGTTGATTCACAATCCCGAAGTACTTATCCTTGATGAACCGACCGCAGGCCTCGACCCTAACCAGATAGTGGAAATCCGTGAACTCATTAAAAAAATCGGACGTGAAAAAACCGTGATTCTCAGTTCTCATATACTTGCTGAAGTAGAAGCTACCTGCGCCAGGATCATCATCATAAATAAAGGAAAGCTGGTGGCCGATGGCACTCCCGATGAATTACGCAAACATGCACAGGGCCGCGAAATGCTTCGTGTCACTATTGAGGATGGCGACAAAAATGACATCATTCAAAGCCTGCAACATCTTGATACCATTGATATGGTTGACTGGAGCAGCAGCAAAGCCGATCTGATCGAAATCCAGAGCAGGCCTGATATGTCTTCCCGCCGTTCAGTTTTTGTACTTTGTAAGGAAAAAGGCTGGGTACTTACCGAAATGACCCCCGTGGAAACAAAACTTGAAGATATCTTCCACGAACTGACTATGAACTAAAGGCAATAGGCAATAGGCATTAGGCATTAGGCAATAAGCATTAGAAGAAAACCAATTTGAAGATTTGAAGATACCTTAAAATCAAGCAAATATCTTTATGTAATTTTTGGTTTGTGTTTAATAAGTAACAGTTTTGAATTTATTAATATCTCTAATTTTACCATATTTTATATTTTTACCTACCCCTAGCCCCTCCCTGCGAGCAAGGAGGGGAACTGAGTTCTGCTAATTTAGTACATATCACATAGTGGAAAATCCCCTCCCTGCCAGCAGGAAGGGGACGAAGGGGAGGGTATATAAATTAAAATTATACATTAATAATCAAACACTTAATAAAATTAAAAACAGCTTCTCAAATCAATAGTATATTATTTTCTAATTTCGTCATTATGAAGTATATATGGATAATTTCAAAGCGTGAGCTTCAGTCGTTTTTTGATTCGCTGATGGCTTATATCATGCTTTTTGTCTTTCTCGGATTCAGCGGATTTTTCACCTGGATATCAGGAAATGATATTTTCATGGTGGGTCAGGCAAGCCTCCAGTCGTTCTTTGGCATTGCTTACTGGACCTTGTTCTTCTTTATTCCGGCGCTGACCATGCCATTATTTGCCGAAGAATTCAGGTCAGGAACCATCGAACTGCTTCTTACCAAACCTGTTTCATTATGGCAGGTCATAGGAGGTAAGTTTCTATCAACATTCCTTCTGATCATGATCGCTTTGGTCTGTACGCTACCATATTATATTACAGTGGCAAGTATCGGTAAAATTGATCATGGGGCAGTCTGGTCGGGTTATTTCGGGCTTATGCTCATGAGCGCCACCTATATCTGTATTGGTATTTTTGCAAGCAGTATTTCAAAAAACCAGATCATTGGTTTTCTGCTTGCCTTACTTTTCGGCATTTTCTTCCATATCATTTTCGGCATCCTGGCATCCAGCTTCACCGGAACTATCGGTGGATTATTTGATTTCCTGAGCCTGTCAACTCATTACGATTCAATAACCCGCGGAGTGATTGATAGTAAAGATCTTTTGTACTTTGGTTCTATTATTTTCCTTAGCCTGGTTGGTACAGAATCAATCCTGTCGAGAAGAAACTCATAATTAACAGGGTTTTTATTCACTATTATTTTAAAAATTGATGAATATGAAAAACAAACTTTCAGCAACAACCTATATACTGTTAGTGGTGGCGATCCTGATCCTGGTAAATATTTTATCGGATAAATTTTTCCTGAGGCTTGATTTTACTGAAGACAGCCGTTATACCCTGAGCAATGCAACCAAGGATATCCTCAGGTCTCTTAAAGAACCGGTAACCGTTACAGCCTATTTTACAGAAGACGTTCCGCCTGAGATCGCAAAGGTTAAAAGGGATTTCAAAGACTTGCTGGTCGAATATGGCAACATCTCAAAAGGAATGGTTGCTTACCAGTTTATTGACCCGAATGCAGAGCAGGATCAGGAGCAGAAAGCAATGCAGGCCGGTGTTCAACCCAGGATAATGAATAAAAGAGAGAAAGACCAGGTTCAGACACAAAAAGTGTATATGGGCGCAGTGGTTTCCTTAGGTGAACAAAATGATGCCATTCCTTTTCTTGAACCGGGAGCTGCCATGGAATATTCATTGTCATCCAGTATTAAGAAAATTTCAGTTGCCAATAAAACTGAAATTGGTTTCTTGCAGGGACATGGCGAACCGGCCACTTCATCTTTACAACAAGTAATGGCCGCTTTGAATATCCTGTACCGGGTCGAACCCGTAAAACTGAGCGATTCGTCGGCTAACCTTACAAAATTCCAGACTTTGGCCATTGTCGCCCCTACCGACTCATTTCCACCGTCGCACCTGCAGCAGCTTGATAACTTCCTGGCAAAGGGAGGCAACCTCTTTATCGCTATTAACCGTGTAAAAGGAGATCTCACAAAAATCACAGGAACAGAAATTAAAACCGGACTGGAAAGATGGCTGCTGAAAAAAGGCATCAATGTTGAAAATTCTTTTATTGTGGATGATAACTGCGCCGGGATAAACGTACGTCAGCAACAGGGCAACTATGTATATACAACTCCGGTGAAATTCCCTTACCTGCCGATCATCAACTCATTTACCGATCACCCGGTTACCAAGGGACTTACCAATGTTTTACTTCCCTTTGCAAGCCCCATCAGCTATACAGGAAGTTCATCCAATGTGACATTCACATCGCTAGCAAAAACATCCAAGAGAAGCGGTGCAGTCCCGCCACCGGTATATTTTGATGTGACCAAACAGTGGAGAGCACATGATTTTCCCTTGTCTAACCTGACCGTTGCCGGTATTTTAAGCGGAAATATTGTTGGAAGTAATACATCAAAATTGATCATTATTTCAAACGGTGATTTTGCCGTAAATGGTGATGGCCGTAGCGCCCAGCAACAGCAACCTGACAATATTAACCTGATGGTGAATTCCATCGACTGGTTATCAGATGCCACCGGGCTGATAGAACTACGCACCAAAGGAGTCACATCCCGCCCGCTTGATCAGATATCCGACGGCAAAAAATCCTTCCTCAAATGGTTCAATTTCCTCCTTCCTTTGCTTTTAATTTCTATCTATGGTTTTGGACGTTTCCAGCAAAAAAGAAATATGCGGATGAAACGCATGGAACAGGGATATATCTGATGAACAATAGAAATTTGAAAATTTGAAGATTTGAAGATTTGAAAATGTGATAATGTGATAATGTGACAATATGTTAATTATCAGATTGTTTTAATATATTAATAATTTAGACTCATAACTACTCATTCATAACTCATCATTCATAACTCATAATTCATTTTGCCTAATGCCTGATTAAAATATGAAAACAAAAACATTATTAATCATCTTCGTAATATTGCTGGTTTTTGTGATCGGAAGCTTCTTTCTTAAAAAGGGGGAAAGTTCTTTCAGGAATGAGCTGGTAACTTTAGATTCTGCAAGGGTTTCGTCCATTGTTTTTACTCCTAAGGTCACGGGAAAAAAGGAAATAACACTGAGCGGAGAAGGCAACAACTGGAAAATGCTGTATGATGGCAAAACTACTGATGCAGACGTTAAACTTATTCAGCAAATCATAAGTGAAATAAAACATATACGTGCTGAAAGGGTTGCCGCCACAGGGGAAGATAAATGGAAGGCTTTTGATATCACCGATTCAGCCGGAATTCATGTGAAGGTCATGCAGGGAAATAAAACGGCCGCTGATTTTGTTGTCGGAAAATTCTCTTATAACCAGGCAAGCCGCACTCCCTACTCTTACCTAAGAATAAAAGGCGACAAAGAAGTGTTCAGCATTGCAGGATATATTTCTATGTTATTCAATCGTCAGCCAAACCTTTACAGAAACAAGGTAATTGTTGATTCGAAAAGGAACACCTGGACAAAACTGGCATTCCATTACCCGGCAGACAGTTCATTTGTCATGTCAAAGCAGGGAACCCAGTGGATGGTTGACGGGATTGCCACAGATTCAAATAAAATTACCGGCTTTCTCAATTCTCTTGCCCAGTTGCGCAGTACAAGTTTTGTTGATGATGTAAAAAAGCCGCTTTCACCTGCAGAATTCAGCCTTCAGATCGAAGACGACAAATCGGGATTAATTACCATTTCTGCATCACCTGCTGATTCCATTAACAAACAGATAATTACAACATCGATGAATAAGGATGCATTTTTCAGTGGTGCAAAAGAAAACCTCTTTTCAAAAATATTTGTTCCCAAAAGCAGGTTCATCAGCCAATAGGCATTAGGCAATAGGCAATAGGCATTAGGGATTTTTATGATGTGACCTGACTACGATGTACAACTTACGAATTACGAGTTACGACTTATAACTTACGACTTATAACTTATGACTTACGACTAACGACTGTTGACTAACGACTGTCGACTTATGACTTATAACTTACGACTTATCCTGATTATTTCATTACTTTTGCCTCCGCCTGATACAAAGGATTAATGTTTACCCTATTCAAAAAAGAACTCAGCGGGTTTTTCAGTTCTCTCATCGGTTATATAGTAATCACAGTTTACCTGGTTGCCAACAGCCTGTTCATCTGGGTATTCCCGGGAACACTGAATATTCCTGATGCCGGTTATTCCAGCCTTGAACCCATGTTCACCATTGCGCCATGGATATTTCTGTTCCTTGTTCCTGCCATTACCATGCGCCTTTTTGCCGACGAAAAGAAAAGCGGTACTATTGAATTATTGCTTACACGTCCGATAGGAGAACTGCAGATTGTTATTGCAAAATATCTTGCAGGGCTTACACTGGTGTTATTCTCGCTGATCCCTTCACTCGTGTTTTTTCTTTCCGTATACCTGCTTGGAAGCCCTGTCGGTAATATAGATACCGGCGGTACATGGGGTTCGTACATCGGACTGTTCTTCCTGGCTGCCGTTTATGTTTCAATCGGGGTATTTTCCTCGTCAATCACTGAAAACCAGATCATCTCATTCATCCTATCCGTACTTATCTCATTTTTGTTTTTTACCGGGTTTGATGCCTTCGCCTCACTGGTTTCATCAGGAAAACTCAACCTTATCCTGACCGGACTTGGCATCAATTATCATTACATGTCGATGAGCAAAGGAGTGATTGATACACGGGATGTGATCTACTTTTTAAGCATGATCACCATCTTCATCATATTTACACGAATAGTACTTGAAAGCCGTAAATGGAAATAAGTTAAAAGTTCGTAAAGAATTACGAGTTACGAATTACGAATTACGAATTTTGAGTTATGAGTTATGAGTTATGAGTTATGAGTTATGAGTTATTAAGTTGACTTTATGAACTTTACAAACTTTATGAACTCTATGAACTTTACAAACTTTATGAACTGATAAAGTGCAGAGAAAACAGATAAAACGACAGAACGTCATTCAGCTTACTTCGGTACTGTTGATCATTGTACTGTTAAACGTGATCGGCAGTTTTGCTTTCAGGCGTTTCGACCTAACGGCTGAGAAGCGGTTCACTGTGACACCTGCAACAATGAATTATCTGAAAAACCTTCAGGATATCGTCTACATCAGGGTATACCTCGATGGAAGCGATCTGCCGGCTGGGTTCAAGCGCCTGAGAAATTCCACACGCGAAATGCTTGATGAATTCAGAATATATGCCAGAGACAATATCCAGTATGAATTCATTGATCCCTTTGCCAGTCCGGATCCTAAAACAAAAAGGGAAATAGCAAAACAGCTCAGCGATAAAGGCTTAAAACCTACAAACCTGGAAACAGCAGCCAGTGACGGGAAAAAAGCACAACAGATCATTTTCCCGGGCGCTATTCTTAGCTACAGGGGAAAAGAAGAAGCCCTTGATTTATTAAAGAACAACATGGGTTCAAACAGTGAAGAAAACCTGAATGCCTCGGCAGAATCCCTCGAATACGAACTGATCAATGCCATTCACAAAATGATCATTTATGAAAAGCAAAAAATTGCATTTATAGAAGGCCATGGTGAAATTGATAAAGAACATGTTGCCGATGTAAGCGAAGCATTATCAGAATACTACTCTGTGGATAGAGTCAGGATCGACGGCAAGTTGAGATCACTGGACTATTACAAAGCCATCATCATTGCAAAACCTGATTCTCTTTATGATGAGAAAGATAAATTCATCATTGACCAGTTCATTATGAACGGAGGGAAAGTCTTATGGCTTATTGACGGTGTTCTGGCCGACATGGATAGCCTGGCGTACACCAGTTCTGTAATAGCAATGATCAACCGTACCAATCTGGAAGACCAGCTATTCAGGTACGGCATCAGGATCAATCCAAACCTTGCGGAAGATATTCAATGTGCAATAATCCCTGTAAATACTGCACTTGCAGGATCCCAGCCAAAATTCTCACCGGCGCCATGGTATTATTTTCCACTGATCAATCCTTCTCCGACACATGCTATTACACGTAACCTGAATATTATTAAAACGGAGTTCGTGAGTACCATTGATACGGTTGGAGATTTGCCATCAGTAAAAAAGACCATACTACTTTCGACTTCTCAGTATACCAGGCTTGTAAATGCACCGGTACGAATCAGTCTCAGCCAGATAAACGAAGAACCTTCAGAAGCACAGTATAACAAATCTCATCAGCCTGTTGCAGTTTTGCTGGAAGGAAAATTTGAATCGGTATTTCAGAACAGGCTGGCTCCCGAAATTACCGAAAGCAAAGAGATCAATTACCTGCCAGAAAGCATACCAACAGCTATGGTGGTAGTCGGTGACGGAGATATCATATTTAATATTTCCAGGAAGAATGGCAGTAAAACCTATCACTATCCGGCCGGTTATGACCGTTATTCGGGACAAATGTTCGGCAACCATGACTTTTTAATCAATGTAATGAATTACCTGCTGGATGATGCCGGGCTGATGAATTTACGTACCAGGGAACTGAAGCTTCGTTTACTTGATAAAACAAGGACCAGGGATGAAAAAATGTTATGGCAAATGATAAATACTCTTCTTCCTGTTGCATTTATTGTATTATTCGGACTGCTGGTTATGTTTTTCAGAAAAAGAAAATTTGCAAAATCCCATTTACAAAATAACACAGTCCAAAATTCGTAAAGTTTATAAAGTTGAAAATGAAAAGAAGCTGTTTTGAATTAATAGTAATACTGGTTTTTGATATATCCTGATTTTTTTACCCACCCCCGGCCCCTCCCTGCATGCAAGGAGGGGAGAATATAACAACCACATTTTTGTATGAAATATCATGAAATAAAAGAAATAGCAGCAAAACTTCGCAAAAACCAGACACCTGAAGAAAATAATCTTTGGAATGCAATCAGGAAGAATAAGTTAAATGGACTTAAGTTCTTACGTCAGCATCCAATTATTTACGAATCAGTAAATAACGAACATTTCTTTTAT
>JAPLDU010000046.1:23110-47532 GCA_026391255.1 Bacteroidia bacterium
ACTTTTATTGTGCTGAAAGAAAACTTGTTATCGAAGTTGATGGGAAAGTGCATAAGTATCAAAAAGAAAAGGATTACAGAAGGGATTTATTATTAAAGGAAAAAGGATTAAAAGTTTTAAGGATAAAAAATGAAGAACTAGTTGACATTAAAAAAGTTATTAATAGTATTCTCGATTTATTATAATGTATGAAAGTCATTTATCCAATTAAAAAAATGTACCCTTAAATTTGCCTATTCCGTTCGCCCCTCCTTGCTCGCAGGGAGGGGTCGGGGGTAGGTAAAAATAGAATATCTCAAAATTATAAAATATCGCAAAATTAAAATGCCTTTTAAAAAGCAAATAACAAATAATCAATTATTTATAATTTAATATGTCCGAAATATTTCAATTTCTATAATTATTTGTATTTTAAAACTTTATTTACTTTATAACTTTTTACTTTATGAACTCTTTCATGATGAAAAAGAACCGTGTATATTATATCATAATCATTGTATTACTTGTAATTGCCGGTTATTTGATCTTTTCCCAGAGATGGGGTACCATCCGGAAGGAGTTGAGAGATTTTGCCGTCGAAGATACTGCATCTGTTACAAAGATTTTCATGGTCGACAAGGCTAATCAGCATGTGACTCTTGTGAGGGAAAACAGCAGGTGGACCGTAAACAGGAAATACACGGCCCGAAAAGACGCCATTGATATATTGCTTAAAACCCTGAATCGCATTGACATTAAAGCGCCAGTACCAAAAGCTGCCTTTGAGAATGTGGTGAAAAATATGGCTGCACAGTCGGTAAAAGTGGAAATCTACCAGGGTAAGGATCAACCGTCTAAAACCCTGTATGTGGGAGGCTCAACACAGGATCAGACAGGGACTTACGTAATGCTCGAAAACTCAAGTACTCCCTTTGTCTGTCATATTCCGGGTTTCAGTGGTTATCTGACAACACGTTTTTTTATTAATGAAACTGATTGGAGAGACCGTTCTATTTGCCATTACCGGTTCAACGATATAGCTTCAATTACTCTTGTATCAGGTAATGATCCTGATAAATCTTTTACGATTATCAATTCAGGCAACAATCAATTCAGGCTTCTCACCTATCCGGGGAAAAAAGACATCCGGCATTTTGATACCCTGGCAGTGAAAGATTACATAGCTTCAAGCCGCAGACTAGCCTTTGAATATATTACACACATGAGCAGACAACAGGTGGATTCGGTGCTTGAATTTGAACCTGTTCAAACAATTATCCTGGAAGATGTCAATAAAAAACAGACCGTCATTAAGACATTTTACAGACCAAATAAGGGACTGATTGATACAAATGGCGAATTATATCCTTATGATGCTGACAGGATGTTCGCCCAAATAAATAATAATAAAGAAATAGTTGTGATTCAATATTTGACTTTTAATTCATTGTTCCGAATCATTGATGATTTTGAGAAATAAGTTGAAAGTTCATAAATTAATTTGAAAATTTGAAAATGTGCAAATTTGATCCGCCTGAGGCGGATTAAATCTGTTTCACGGGAATAAGATTAGCGACAACATTTTGGAAAGTTTGCTGTTTTAAGCACCTTAAGTTTATAAAGTTCATAAAGTATAAAGTTTGCAAAGTCATAACTCATAATTCATAACTCATAATTCATAATTCGTAACTCGTAATTCGTAATTCGTAATTCGTAATTCGTATTGCCTGTTATTAACAATTCATTATTACTGCATTTTCACATTTTACAATCCTAATAATCTTAAAACTAAAATATAACTTTTTTGTGTTAAATTATTTATAATTATATATCCTTTATTAGCTTAACAGTAAATCCTTTTTTCTTTAAATTTGTTTGTTTAATATATCCGGCATTATAAATCAATTTATTAAAGTCAATAATTAATACTTTAAATATGAACAGATTTTTTCTTGCTTCTATTGCTCTGTTAATGAGTATTATGGTATTTTGTAATACCTCAGGCTATTCAAACAGCAACTCTTTTTTAGTAAATTCTTCAAACAATGTTCAACCACCTCTGACGGCGACCGCTGATGTGACAGATGTTTCCTGTTACTCAGGTAATGATGGCGTCATTAACCTTGACGTTTCCGGGGGTGTTACGCCATATTCATATTTATGGTCAACAGGTTCAACCATGCAGAATCTGACTGATCTCAGTACCGGTCTTTATTCTGTTACTATTACCGATTCACAGACTGGTAGCAGTGGAGGCTCCTTCAATTGGTCATATATCAACACCGGGATCAGTCATATAATCATGCTTCCCTCTACCGGCATAATTGTAAACGGACAACCAATAAACACAGGCGATTATGTCGGTGTGTTTTACGAGAGAGATGGAAGCCTTGTATGCGGAGGATATGTTATGTGGGGAGACGAAGGACCCGGCAATACTGCTATTGCTGCCTGGGGAGATGATCCTATTACTTCTGTTAAAGATGGTTTCGATACTGGAGAAGTTTTTAACTGGAAAGTATGGAGTTCTTCAGTAGGAGAAGAAATCAATATGACAGCAACTTACCAGACCGGTGGTTTTTTATCCCAGCAGGGCAACTTCACAGTAAATGGAATGAGTGGAATAAGTACGCTTACAGGAAATTATTCAAGTGGCCAGACTTATGTTGTAAGCGCCTATGTCAATCAGCCTGCAGCACTAAACATGATACTGGACCTTGCAAATGCTACCTGCAGTTACTCCAACAACGGATGGGCTTCAGCAACTGTTGAAGGAGGTACTTCACCCTATGCTTATCTTTGGTCAAACGGCAGTACCTCAGCTCTAAACAGCGGACTTGGAATGGGAATTTATATTATCACGGCTACAGATGCACATAACTGTTCAATAGTGGGTGGTGTTTATATCGACCAGAGCCCTGCACTGAATCTGTCGGTCAGTAAGACAGATGTTACAGTTTACGGAGGATCAGATGGTACGGCGAATGTTTCGGTAACCGGTGGTTTGTCACCTTACAGCTACCTGTGGTCAAATGGCGCTACAAACGGGAATATTTCAGGCCTGACAGCCGGATCATACTCGGTCACAGTAATGGATTACCAACAGTGCTTTGCTGAAATTTCCGTTGATATTATGCAACCATTGCTTCCACCCTTAATAGTGAATTATACCGGTACTGATGTTTCCTGTAATGGCAGTTGCAATGGTTCAATCCTCCTGTCTCCTGAAGGCGGTATCAGTCCATATTATTTTCATTGGTCGAATGGTTATTCATTTGAAAATATTTATAACCTATGCCCCGGAATCTATACGGTCACTGTGACCGATTCGCAGGAGAGCGGCGGCGGTACTTTCAACTGGTCGTATATCAATACAGGCCTCACCCATACTATTCTCATTCCGACAGGTGTTGTCACAATCAATGACAATCCCATCAGTGTCGGAGATTATATCGGCGTGTTCTATAATCACAACGGAAGCCTGTTTTGTGGTGGTTATCATGTCTGGGACGGTGATATCAGCTTTGTTTCAGCCTGGGGTGATGATCCCCTGACTCCTGAAATGGATGGCTTCAGTTACGGCGATTTGTTTGTATGGAAAACCTGGGTAATGTCAGACGGACTGGAAGTAAACATGACACCAGTATACATGCCTGGTATGCCAAATCAAGGCACATATGTGACCAATGGCCTCAGTGGATTGCTAAGTCTTATAGGTTCATATGCCCCTCCTGTACATCAAACGGTTGTAAAAAATATAACAATAAATGAACCGGCACTGGAAATGTCCATTTCAGTTTCTGTTGTTAATGTAAGTTGTTCCGGAGAAAATAACGGATCCATAGATCTGACGGTAAATGGTCAATTCAGCCCATTCACTTATTTGTGGTCAAATGGAGCCATTACTGAAGATATTTCCGGTCTTCCTCCAGGTACATATTCTGTAACTGTCACTGATAATCATAATTGTACTGCATCAGTAAGTTGTGTTGTTACTCAGCCCGATCAGATCAGTATTATTGCCGATATTAACAATGTCACCTGTTATGGGGGAAATAACGGATCCATTGATCTGACAGTTACCGGTGGAACATCCCCATATTATTACATGTGGTCAGATAATCAGACTACCGGGAATATTGACGGATTGGTAGCAGGTGCATATACCGTGACCGTTACCGATTATGATGGTTCTATTGAACTTACAGTAGAAAATGGTGTCAGTCCTTTTATATTCAGGTCTGGTAACATTATCACCCCCGGAACATTCACTAATCTGGCAGCTGGTACTTATGAGGTGACCGTTACTGATGCAAATAATTGTATGGTAATTGGTGATTACTTTATCAGCCAGCCAGAACCTTTGGTAGCAGAGGAAACTGCGACCGAAATTCAGTGTAATGGATATCTGTCCGATGTAACAATTTCCGCTGCGGGTGGAACAGCTCCTTATTATAGTACAGGCACTTACTCTCTCCCTGCAGGAGGGTATTCATATTTTGTTTCGGATGCCAACGGTTGCCAGGCATGGGGTAATTTCACCCTTACTCAGCCCATGCCTTTGATAGCACAGGCAACGGCCTCTCCTATTCTGTGTAATGGCGGATGGTCTGAAATAACCGTAACTGCTACAGGTGGTACTGAACCTTACTTCGGAACAGGTACCTTTGAACATCAGGCAGGTTACTATACTTTTAATATTTGGGATGATAATGGTTGCCAGGCTTCAGTTAGTATTGAAGTTACCGAACCACTGTCTTTACAAGGCGAAATAACGGCAACCCCTATTATTTGCAATGGTGGTTGGTCGGAAGTAACCGTCACTGCCTCCGGTGGTACTGAACCTTACTACGGAACGGGAACTTTTGAACGTCAGGCAGGTTACAATTCTTTTACCATCCGGGATAATAATGGTTGCCAGGCTTCTGTAAGTATTGAAATTAATGAACCTCAGCTGTTGCAGATCGAAACATCTGCCACAGCCATTTTATGTAATGGCGAGTTGTCCGAAATTACAGTAACTGCTACCGGTGGTACTGAGCCTTATTCCGGAACAGGAATTTTTAATGTTCAGGCCGGTAATTATATGTATTATGTTTCTGATGCCAATGGTTGCCAGGAATCAGTTATGATTGAAATTACACAACCCCAGCTTCTTCAGCCTGAGGTGACCTACCCACCTATTCTTTGCCATGGCGGATGGACAGATGTAACCGTCGGTGCATCAGGTGGTACCTCTCCCTATTTTGGTGAAGGTATCTTTCATAAACAGGTTGGATATAGTACCTTCACCGTTTTTGATGCTGAAAATTGCCAGGCAACCGTAACTATTTATATTCCGGAACCCGATGCCCTGGTCATTTCATATACCAAAGGAGATGAAACGATCTTTTCCTTATCAGATGGCTGGATCAACCTGAGTGTATCAGGCGGAACAACACCTTATTCATATCTGTGGAGCAATGGTTTAGTTACTCAGGATATTTCCGGCTTAACGAGTGGATTATACAATGTAACTGTAACCGATGCAAACGGCTGCACAGCAAGTCAGTCAGTCACTATTCAAACCCTTGCCAACTCTGCCACCCAGTATATTCCTATGTCTGGCTGGTGTTTCATATCTACCTATATTTACCCTGTTAATCCATCTGTTGCTGCCGTATTTTCATCCGCTAATCCGCATGTATACTTAGTAAAGAACGGGAACGGTAATATTTACTGGCCTGTATATAACATCAATAATATCGGCAATATGGTCCTTGGACAAGGATACCAGGTAAAAATGATCAGCAATTTTACTCTCGCTGTAACAGGAATGCCGGCCAATCCATCGATAACACCTGTTAACATACCGGCAGGATGGAGTTTCCTGGGTTACCTGCGTCAGACACCGGGTAACATGATCACCATGCTATCTTCTATTGCATCTCATATTTATATCGTAAAGGACGAAAACGGATGGGTTTACTGGCCCGCTTATGGTTTGAATGCCATTGGCAATATGGTTCCCGGAAAAGGATACCAGATTAAAATGAACTCACCTGCAACCCTATTTTATCCCGCAAATACTGAGAATATTGAAAAGCTGATTATAAACCACGATTTGCCCGTCCACTTCACTGGCCGTGATATTACAGGCAGCAACATGACCCTTGGAATTCCTTCAACGGCATGGCCTGTAGTACCGTCTTCAGGAGACGAGATCGGAATCTTTGGTGAACATGGCCAATTGGCTGGCTGTTCTGTTATTGACGGTGATTTTACTGAAGTGACAATATGGGGTAATGAGGATAATAACGGACTTGCAGATAATGAATCATATAGTATCAGATTGTGGAACAGAGCTGATAATTCTGAATCTGATCTTAAGGTAACCGAATGGAAAGAAGGCAACGAATTCTTTACTGCAGATAATATCAGTATTATTGAAAAGTTCTCATCCGAATTGAAACTTCCACTGTCACTCGGTCAGAATTCTCCAAATCCATTCCGCAATTCAACAGAGATTACTTTTTGTCTGCCTGAGAAAATGAATGTTGAACTATCGGTATGGAATATACTGGGTGAAAAAACCGGATTGCTTCTTGCTTCTGAAGAAGAAGCCGGAATTCATAAGCTGGTATTTAACGCAAATGAATATGCATCAGGAATCTATATTCTGAAAATGACTACCCCCGTTAATGTTCAGACCATTCAGATGAATATTATCAGATAATACTGCTAATCCCTTTCAGTCAAGTTCATTTGTTTAAAGCAAAAATTATAAAATTTGAATTTTCATGATCCAATTTATATTTAACTATATATCAATACCATATCACAGTCATGCTGTCAAATGATGCAGAAAATTACCTTTTTAACCTCCCAAACCCGCCTACCCTTCGACAAGCTCAGGGAACAGGAGGGCTTTTAGATCAGGCAGTTATTAGCCTACCCTGTTTAGGGGAGTCCGCCACTGGCGGAGGTGGGGTTGTTTACTTGACTAAAGGGGATAAGCAATCAGATAATTATCATTAAACCATACATTCAAAAGCCCGCAGTGATACGGGCTTTTGTTTTTTAATCCGGTTTAAGCTGGTAAACAGGTGAACTCCGCCTCCGGCGGACGAACTTTACGGACTTTATAAACTTTACGAACTTTATGAACTTTATAAACTTTTTGAACTTTACGAACTTTACGAACTTTATGAACTAAAAATTCTATTTTTGATTCATTAAATTTTATCAATATGAAATATTTATCAATTCTGAAAATCTTATTAGTTATTGTATGTATAGCCTGTTCACAAATGGTTTTCGCTCAGGAAACCGGTCCGATTCCGGTTGACCCGACCATTAAAACCGGTAAATTCAACAACGGGCTGACTTATTATATTATGAAAAACAGCAAACCGGAGCATCGCGTAGAACTGAGGCTGGCTGTAAGAACAGGATCCATAACTGAAGATAACGACCAGAGAGGGCTTGCCCATTTTTGTGAGCATATGGCATTTAACGGTACTAAAAATTTCCCAAGGCAGGATCTGGTCAGTTACCTTGAATCCATTGGTGTTGATTTCGGGAGCGATCTGAACGCCTCTACGAGCTTTGATGAAACGATCTATAAGTTAAAAGTTCCGACAGATAATGCTGAATCACTTGAAAAAGGATTCCAGGTACTTGAAGACTGGGCACATAATGTTACCTATGATAATATGGAGATTGACAAGGAACGTGGTGTGATACTGGAAGAATGGCGTCTGGGCAAAGGGGCCGAAGACCGCATCTGGCGAAAACAAATGCCCGTCATATTTTATAATTCGCATTATGCCGAGAGGGAAGTCATTGGTGACACAGCAATTATTCTGCATGCCCCGCATGATGCTTTACGCAGATATTACAAAGATTGGTACAGGCCTGAATTAATGGCAGTAATAGCTGTAGGTGATATGGATATGGATAAAATGTACGATGAAATCAATAAGCATTTTGGTAAGCTTACCAACCCTCAGAATCCGAGAAAAAGAATAGATTACGATATGCCGGATAACCCGGGTATCCTGGTTTCGGTCGAAAGTGACAAGGAACTGTCATACCCTTCGGCCTCGGTCAGCTTTAAATACCCTGCCCGTGATAACAGCACCTATGAATCAAATCATAGCACTTATGTCGAAAACCTGGTAAGCAGTATGCTCTATACCCGTTTTAATGAGATTTCAAATAAACCAAATCCGCCATTTACATTTTCAAGATCGTACTTTCGTGATTTTGAAGGCAATAAAAGAACTTTCAATTTGGATTGCGGAGTAAAAGGCGCTGATGCCAAAACTGCTTACCAGGCCATGCTTACGGAAGCATTCAGGGCATACCAGAATGGATTTACTGCCGGCGAACTCGAAAGAGTAAAAGCAAACCTTCTCAGTGGCCTTCAAAGAACTTATAACGAAAGGGAAAAAACAGAATCAGGCCGGCTTGTTAACAGATACGTCAGCAATTTTATTTATCATAATGCCATTCCCGGATTCGAAAAAACCTATCAGCTCGGACAAAAAGAAATAGCCGCCATTTCTTTGGAAGAAGTGAATGCCTGTATTAAAAAAGCAATTAAAAAGGACGATGTGGTCGTTCTGATTTCAATGCCTGAAAAAGAAGGATTTACCAAACCAAACGCCGGGGAGATCAAAGAGATTTTCCTGAACATGTTTTCAGGCAAGCTCGATCCTTACTTGGATGATGCCAGTGATAAACCCTTATTTACCGACCAGCTTACACCCGGAAAAGTAACATCAGTCAATGAATTAAAAGAAGCCGGCGCCTATGAATGGAAATTATCCAACGGAGCCAGGGTCGTTTTGAAACCCACCGATTTCAAAAATGACAATATTTCCATGAGGGCTTTCAGTTACGGCGGACTGGCCATGGGAAAACCCGAGGATCATGATGCCATTGAATATGCCGATAATATCATTGACAACAGTGGAATAGCTGATTTTACTGACATTCAGCTCTCAAAGAAACTGGCAGGAAAAATCGCAGGAGTCACTCCATCCATTTCCAACTATTCGGAAGGTTTAAATGGTATGTCATCAGTAAAAGATTTTGAGACTCTGCTTCAACTCACCAATCTTTATTTTACAAAACCCCGCAAAGATCCCGACGCTTTCAAATCCTACAAAGAGAAAACACTGGCACAGATTGCCAATTCTAAAAATGAGCCTTCCAGCGCTTTTAGCGATACAATAAAAATGAATATGTACCAGAAACATCCGTGGATCAAACCAACAAGCACTGAATCAGCCGGCAAAATGGACCTTGACAAGTCGTTCGATTTCTTCAGAGACCGGTTCAGGGATGCATCTGATTTCACATTCATATTTGTCGGCAGCTTCAGACCTGATGAGATCAAACCATTAATAGAGAAATATCTTGGCAGTATCCCTTCAATAAACCGCAACGAAAAAATCAAAGATGTAGGACTCAGATTTGCTGATAAAAATATGGTGAAGAAAGTTTATAAAGGGATTGAGAAAAAAAGCTCAGTTGCCATCAGGATTACAGGTAATTCCACATTTACCACAGAAGACCGATATCTGCTGAATTCATTAATGGAAGTGCTAGATATACGTCTTCGCGAAGTGGTTAGAGAAGATATGGGCGGAACCTATGGTATATATGCTTACTCTAATATCTCAAAACTCCCGGTGAGCGAATATAATGTCTCCATCGGCTGGGGCTGTAATCCCGACAGGATTGATGAATTGCTGAATGCTGTGAAAGGAATACTGAATGAAATCAGGTCACAGGAGGAAGATACCAGTTACATTAATAAGGTAAAAGAAATTCAGAAAAGAAGGCTTGAAGTCGACCTGAAAGATAATGACAAATGGATGAGTATGTTGTACAATTGCTATTACTTCCAGACCGATCCCAAAGAAATTCTGATCAATGAGACCTACCGGAAAAACCTCACCGCTGCTCAAATTAAACAGACTGCATCAAAATATCTGAAAGATCAGGTTATGGAAGTATTTGAACTGCTCCCTGAAACGATGAAAAAATAATATGTTTTTAAATATCCGTTATTATGGGTAGAAAAAGGAAATTTCCTAAACAAGCAGGGAGAATGTTTGTTTTACCCACTGTATCTGAAGTTCTATTTTTTAATAATATATTATAATCCTAACGTATACGAGCCTGAACCAAACAAGAAATCACAAATCTCAAAATACAAATAACAAATAAATATCAATCAACAAAATGACAAATTCAAAGTAGTTTGTTTCGATTTTGAAATTTTGATATTGTTTATTATTTGATTTTTGTGATTTGTTTTTTGGATTTTTTTGCCAAAACACATCAAGATTCCAGAAATAAGATACTAACAGTTATAATTAGTAAAATATGACGAATCCGAATATTGATTTAAAGATCAGACTGTCAAATGCAGTAAAAAATCATGGAAATATTTTTGCCAATATCAGTCGTAAGGAATTGATCCTGGCAGTAATTGAAAATCGTGAAGCAATCGTTTCGGAAAGCGGAGCTCTGGCAACATGGACGGCACCTGAATCTACCGGAAGAAGCCCAAAAGATACATTCATCGTAAAACGTGCATCCAGTGAAAAGAACATTGACTGGAACTCACCGAACAATCTTTCCATCAGTGAAGAAACTTTCGATATGATCTTCAATGAAGGACTTGAGAAGCTTGCAAAAAAAGATAAAGTGTACATTACTGACAGGGTTGTTGGTGCCGATTCACGCTATGCTCTCCCGGTAAAAGTGGTGACTAACTGTTCATTGTCTGCTCTTTTCAGCGATAACATGTTTCGCCCGATTCCCGAAAATATCAACCTGAGCATTTTCTTCAATAACGATTTCAATGTGCTGGTACTTCCTTATGATAAACTTGAATCAGCCAAATATGACGGCAGATTACGCAGGTTACCCAATGGCAAGACTTCTGACATGGTAATTGCCTTTGATTTCGACCGTCGTATGGGCGTAGTCATTGGTTCGGCCTACACAGGAAGCGTAAAAAAGATGATTTTTACAGTGATGAATTATTATCTCCCTCAACTGGGAATACTGCCTTTGCATTGTTCTGCAAATGAAGGTATAAAAGGTGATTCTGCCTTGTTGCTTGGTTTATCAGGAACAGGCAAAACCACATTATCAGCCGATCCTACCAGGGCTTTACTCGGTGACGACGAACATGGATGGAGTGAACATGGCATTGCCAATTTCGAAAATGGTTGTTATGCAAAAATGATTGATATCAATCCCAAAAAAGAACCGGATATTTACGATGCCGTAATGCACGTTGACGATTACCCCGAACATGGAGCCATTGTTGAAAATGCCATGATCTACCCAAATGGGAAATTCGATTTCAGCGACCGCAGGCTCATCGAGAACTCAAGGGCATCCTTCCCGCTCACTTATTTAAAAAACATCAAACCCTCCTCTGTTTCCGGACATCCGAAAACCATTCTCTTTCTGACTGCTGATGCTTACGGAGTTCTTCCTCCTGTAGCCAGATTAGATATTGACCAGGCCATGTTATGGTTTTTAATGGGCTACACCAGTAAACTGGCCGGTACCGAAACCGGTGTAACCGAACCACAATCAACCTTTTCGCGTTTTTTTGGCCAACCTTTTATGCCCTGTAACCCTGATGTTTATGCTTCTATGTTAGGAGAAAAGATCAGGAGTCACAGTTCAGTGGTATATCTTATCAACACAGGATGGAGTGGCGGTGGATATGGTGTTGGTAAAAGGATTGATATTCCTCTCACAAGGGCAATGGTCAATGCTGCTCTTACCGGTGAACTCGAAAAAGTGGAATATAAAAAAGACAATATTTTCCATATTTTTATTCCGACATCGTGCCCGGGTGTTCCTTCGGAAATCCTGTTCCCTGTTAATACCTGGAAAGATAAAGAAGCATATTACGAAGCTGCAGAGAAGCTGGCGAAACAGTTCAGCGAAGCCTTTGACAAAAACTACGGTAATAAGAATATTGCCGATAGCGTGATCAGCCAATGTCCGGGCAAGTGATTACAACTCAGTAATCATAGCAATGGCCAGGCAAAACCTGGCCATTGTTTTTTGCTGCCTGTCATCTATACCAAACCTGAACAAGCCAGAACCAAACAAGAAATCACAAATCTCAAAATACAAATAACAAATAAATATCAATCAACAAAATGACAAACTCAAAGCAGTTTGTTTTGAATTTGAAATTTTAAAATTGTATTTTATTTGTTTTTTGTGATTTGTTTTTTGGAATTTTTTGCCAAAACGTGTCAAGATTTCAAAAATAAGATATAAACTGTATTATTTTTGAAGCGTCAAAAAAAATGTAAGTATTAGTGGTACCCGGACAGCTATTCAGAAAGAAATCCATTTCCCAGGTAATTGACGAAACCGATCATGCTGATAAACTGAAGCAGAACCTGGGTGTTACTGATCTAACATCTCTCGCTATTGCTGCGATCATCGGGGCTGGAATATTCAGTACCATAGGAAATGCAGCATTCGATGGCGGACCAGCCGTTTCCCTGCTTTTTATATTCACCGCGGTAGCATGTTCATTTTCCGCTATGTGCTATGCCGAGTTTGCCTCCAGGGTCCCTATCAGCGGAAGTGCATACACATATACTTATGTTTCCCTCGGAGAGCTACTCGCATGGATCATTGGCTGGGATCTGCTCATGGAATATTCGGTCGGGAATATTGCAGTGGCAATCTCCTGGTCAGACTATTTCACCAGCCTGCTGCACGGAATGAAAATAGATATCCCTGTTTATTTTTCAATGGATTACCTGTCGGCTTTCCGCGGATTTCATAAAGCCAGCGAGATGATTGCACATGGCAGTTTATTTAATGATTTACCATATAATCTGAAAGAATCATTCACAGCCTGGCAGTCGGCGCCTATGATCGGAAATATGAGGATAATAGCCGATATTCCTGCTTTTCTTATAGTTGTGCTTATTACAATACTGGTATATGTAGGAATACGTGAAAGCAAAATTGCAGGAAATATCATGGTTGTGCTTAAACTGGCTGTAATCCTGATGATCATTGCCGTTGGTTCATTTTATGTTAAACCGGGTAACTGGAGCCCGTTTGCTCCTAACGGCATAGCCGGTGTACTAAAAGGTGTATCAGCCGTTTTCTTTGCTTATATCGGTTTTGACGCAATTTCCACTACTGCCGAAGAGTGCAAGAATCCAAGGAAGGACCTGCCAAAAGCGATGATATTGTCGTTGCTTATCACCACATTATTGTACGTCCTCATAACCCTGGTGCTCACCGGCATGGTCAGGTACAAGGAACTGGCTGTGGGAGATCCGCTGGCTTTTGTTTTTCAGAGAAATAACCTGAACTGGCTTTCCGGCATTATTTCGTTAAGTGCAATTATTGCCATGGCAAGCGTTCTCCTCGTATTCCAGGTGGGACAGCCACGTATCTGGATGAGCATGAGTCGTGATGGTTTGCTGCCACCAAGATTTTCGAGGATTCATCCAAAATTCAAAACTCCTTCCTTCTCTACCATCATTACCGGTTTAGTTGTGGCCATACCGACTCTTTTTACAAACCTGACGGAAATGACCGACCTGACCAGCATAGGAACCATTTTTGCCTTTATCCTCGTTTGCGCAGGTGTCTTAAGCTTGCCGAAGAGAAATGCTGCAAAAGGCAGTGGGTTCAGAATACCATATTTTAATTCCCGTTCAGTACTTCCGTTTATTCTGGTGATAACTATTACCATACTGATTCTTACCAACCGAAAGGGATTCAGTGATTTTTTCAATTTTAACCAGGGATGGGCAGACTTCAAACAAAAGATTCCGACACTTATTTTCCTTGTAATAGCCACATTCCTTACCATACTGGCGATTGTAAAAGAATATTCCCTTATTCCGGTCTTAGGTTTGTTGACAAATCTTTACCTTATTTCACAACTTGGAATTACCAACTGGCTCAGATTCCTGATCTGGCTGTGCATCGGACTGATCATTTATTTCCTGTACAGCGTGAAGAAGAGCAAACTTGCAACAAAATATCATATGCAAGAATAAATATTGTTTAATCCACTAAATATCATTTGATGATATTCGTAAATCGTAATTCGTAATTCTAAAATTAAATTAATTGCCCGATTTTACCACATTTTCAAATCCGCCTCAGGCGGATCAAATCGTCTCATTTTCAAATTTTCATTGCTACTGAATACCGTTGATATACTGGTTCAATTCATCAATGGATGACTCGAAAGTAAAGGCATCATTGACCTTGAAATAATTGTTCTGATCAAAAGTGCGGGTATAGGCGTATTTGGCAAAATCGAGCCTGGTCGCTTCAAAAGTGAAAAGAATCATTATCTGTTTTACCTGAGTTGTCAGCATGCAATTGGAATTAATGATCTGCTTTGCTATGGTAAGTTTACTGTCCTCAAAAGATTTTGATGAGATTGATTGCTTTGCACTTTCAAAATCATTCGGGCTCATAGGCTCAGGACAACCAATCTTTCCGTTATAGCCGGGCAGTATATAAGCCTGAGCAGGTGGCGGCGGCGGCACATTTCCCGTAGTTGTGGAAGTTGTGGTGGTATATGTTGTTGTAGTATGTGCATTATTATTCATATTAACATTCCCCTGATCAACATTCATATTATAATTCACACCCTGGTGACCGTTTCTGTCGTTGAAATTCATACTCATGTTTACACCCTGATCATTTGGCGGATTTGTGCCATGTACAGTCGTGGTAGTTGTCTCGGTATAAGTTGTTGTTGTAGCAGGAGTGGTTGAATAAACCACAGTTGTCTGCTGGGGAATATTGCCGGCAACCTGTGGTACAGGGACATCGCCCCTGTAGGCTAACTTGTACTCTCCTTTTTTGTTTTTGATAACTGCAAATGTATATTCATCTCCCATGTTGGGGAAAAATACAGGCTTTTCCAATAAACCCAGGTTCTGGTCTTCAAATAATATCTTAACCTTGTAATTCTTTGCATTCAGGCCGGTAACCTTTACATTGGTTTCAGGATGCGGGTTCTGCCTGATACCATTCATAATAACTGTGAATCTCTCGCCATTCTCAGTATAGAAAATCACATTGTTTGTCTGTGCAAATATCTGATAGACAAACAGAAAACTAATAATTATTAAAAATAATCTTTTCATATTCTTGTAATTAAAATATTTTTCGGCCGGACAAAAATAATGTAATACTCCCTAAAATCAGAAGGGTCGTTCAATTTAGCGCATATATTATGGAACATATATTTCAAGTAATCTTGACATACCGGAAGGAATAAGCTTTAAATGATCAATATTTGCCGGTATCAGCACGGTTTCACCCATCATCAGTTTTTCTTTCGTACCTTTGAATTCAATGATAAAACTGCCTTTCACACCCATCAATATGACAAATGAATCAATATCCTCATAATTAAGAGAAACCGGGTTTTCAGATTCAAGAATATTAGTCGTAAAATAAGGACAGTTCACTACATTGGATGATTTACCTGAAGTCAGTTTATAACCGGTGCGGTAAGAATCGTAATGATGATAATCAATGGCATCGAGGGCCAGCTCAACATGAAGTTTCCTGGGTACACCGTCATCAAGCCTGTTCCAGTCGAAAATACGGTAAGTAATATCCGAAGTCTGCTGAATCTCTGCCAGTAAAATACCACCTCCTGTAGCATGCACACGCCCTGCCGGAATGAAAAACACATCACCTTCATAAGCATTTTCAAAATTCAATACATCGGTCACATTTCCGGAATCGAGGCTTTGGATAAGTAATTCTTTAGTCATTTCACGATTGAATCCTGTGACAATCTGTGATCCTTCAAGGGCTTCAAGTAAGTACCACATCTCGGTCTTACCATATGCCTTGTGCCTCTTGAAAGCCAGGTCATCCCCGGGATGAACCTGTACTGATAAATTTTCTCCGGCATCAATAAACTTGATCAGCAAAGGAAACTCGATACCAAACTGCCGGAAGACTTTATCACCCACCAGATCACCCATATAAATTTCAATGATCTCCTGAAGGTTGTTGCCTTTCAGAAATCCGTTGCTGATCACAGAAACATTCCCCTTTACCGCTGAGATTTCCCATGATTCCCCTATCTTTTTACCTCCAGTATGTTTCTTATTCAGTCTGGATTTCAGCCTGTTTCCTCCCCATACTTTTTCTTTCAGCACAGGCCTGAATTTAATAGGATATAATAATGAATCCATCTGTTAAAAGTTCGTATAGTTTGTAAAGTTTGTAAAGTTCGTAAAGTTTGTAAAGTTTGTAAAGTTTGTAAAGTTTGTAAAGTTTATAAGGATGGTAATATTCTCATATTCAAATTATTGAAAAGTTAATTGTCCGTCTCTTATTGTTTTTTGCTTATTTCTTATTTCCTATTTCTTATTTCTTATTTCCTATTTCCTATTTCTTATTTCTTATTTCCTATTTCTTATTTCTTATTTCCTATTTCTTATTTCTTATTTCCTATTTCTTATTTCTTATTTCCTATTTCCTGATTTTACTTCCATTCGAAAGTATTTATCATATTCTCAATGTCTTTTCTTACAAATCCTATCACCGGGGCCAGTGAATCTTTATTTGGTTTCACGGAAAAATAAAGAGCTCCCCGGATAAAGTGATCTGCGCTGTCAGTCAGGTAAAACTGCATCGACGAAGCAGCATTACCCTTGATATCATATAAAATACCATATACTTTTTTCTCCGGCAGAGAAATACGTCTTTCATCAATTGCATCGGCTTTAATGGTATGTCGGTAAACAAATGAATGAGCGTCTTCGGTCATAGATTCCAGGTTTCCGTTTACTTTTTTAAAACTCAGATGGATAATTGCCTTAAAATTGTCAAAACACACATTTATCCAGCAGGGCTCTGCATTCCGGTTTTCATCAGGTCTGATCACCGCATACACCGGGTAGTCAAATCTGAATGGACAATCCTCTGTGTAGGTCCGGTACTTTTTTTCAGGCAGGTCAATCCTGAAATAGCCTCTTTGCCTGGGAGTATATTTTATTTTTCATTGTGCTTAGGGCTTTTGACTAAGAGATTAGTTGAATAAGAAATATGAAAAAACAAATCACAAAAAACAAATAATAAACAATATTAAAATTTCAAATACGAAACTAACTACTTTGAATTTGTGATTTTGTTGATTGATATTTATTTGTTATTTGTATTTTGAAATTTGTGATTTCCTGTTTGGTTATGGCTCATCCGGTTTATGAACTGACCTGTCAATCCTGACCGTTATTTGTTTTATCCTGCGGTTATCCGCTGATTTGATTACAAACTCAATATTCCTTAATGATACAACCTGGTTTCGTTGAGGTATTTCACCGGTAAGTTCTAAAATCAGACCTGCTAATGTGTCTGCATCTCCTTTTGAATCTTCGAAGTAATCGTCAGGCAGGCCGGTGATTTTCACAAGATCTTTGAGTAAAGTCTTACCTTCAAAAATGAAATTATCTTTGTCAATCTTAGTATACGAAAGATCATCATCGTCCAGTTCATCTGTAATTTCACCCACCACTTCTTCCAGGATATCTTCCAGGGTAACAATACCAAAGGTTCCGCCATATTCATCAATGACTACGGCAATATGATTTTTATTTTTCTGGAATTCTTCCAGCAAGTCACTGATCTTCATTGTTTCAGGCACAAAATAAGCAGGTCTGATCAGCTTTTGCCAGGCAAAATCATCCATCATTTTAATAAAGGGTAATAAATCCTTGATATAAAGTATTCCACGGATATTATCGAGGTGTTCTTCATACACCGGAATGCGTGAATAGCCAGACTGAATAATGGTTGACAGCAATTGCCGTGAGCGGGTACTATATTCAATGGCCATCAGGTCCATTCGTGGAGTCATGATTTCCTTCACATCTATATTTCCGAACCTGACGATACCTTTCAGTATTTTTTTGTCACCAGCAATTTCATCTTCAGTAATAGCCAGAGCTCCCGACAAATCATGCATGGATATATTCTGTTTTTTTGCCGCCAGCTTTTTATTGACGATTGAACTTGACATGAGAAGCATAGAACTTACCGGCCTGAGTATTTTCGTGAGGAAAACCAGTGGAAATGCCATGAAGAGTGCAAATTTCACAGCAGACTGGTTGGCATATACTTTAGGTAAAATTTCTCCAAAAAGCAAAATGAGAAATGTCACTAAAATAATTTGTACTACAAGCCATAAGGTATTATTAATCCCGAAATCAAACAGTGAATTGGATAACCAGGAAGAGATGATGACAACACCGACATTTACAAAGTTATTTGCAACCAGGATTGTAGCAAGTAATCTTTCCGGAGTTTTTAACAGGTCGGCAACAAAATTTGCCTTACGGCCTTTTCTTTCATTAATCTGGTCAATCTGCGACGGAGTCAGGGAAAAAAAAGCCACCTCAGCACCGGCAATACAAGCAGATGCTGCAAGCAATATTATGATTACTAATAAACCAATAAAATCACCCGCATTGGGGGGATTTAGTGTTATGTTCAGTAAATCCCCCGCGGGATAAGGATCTGTTTCCAAATTAATTTTATATTAATGATTAAAATGGAAGATCATCTGTTCCTTCAGCAACTGCATTGTTCTCATTTACAGCTTCTTCATTGTGAACCGCATGTTCGGCTGAAGGCCTTGAACCAAGAAGCTGCATATGATTTCCAATGATCTCAACAGTATTTCTCTTATTTCCATCCTTATCAGTCCATGAATTGGTGGAAATTCTTCCTTCGATGTACAACTGTGTACCTTTTTTCACGTACTTCTCGCAGACCTCAGCCAGATTACGCCAAAGCACAATATTGTGCCATTCGGTGTTTGTCACTTTCTCTCCGTTTTTGTTGGTATAGTTCTCGTTGGTAGCAAGTGTGAACCTTGCTTTTGCAATACCACCCTCAATGTAACGGATTTCGGGATCTTTCCCGACATTTCCTACCAGAATAACTTTGTTAATCGACATAAGTTTAATTATTAAAGGTTAATAAATTAGAAAAAAAACTCATTAAATTTTTCATTGCTTAAAAATACATTTTTTAAAATAACCGCAAAAATTTTATTGTATTTTTTAAGAAGATGTTTCGAATTTTATTATATGCTTGATTATTAATGTATTATTTCAATTTATGTACCCTCCCCTTCGTCCCCTCCCTGCTGGCAGGGAGGGGATTGTCCGCTATGTTAGATTCCTGAAATTTGCAGGGATCAGTTCCCCTCCTTGCTCGCAGGGAGGGGTTAGGGGCGGGTATAAATTGAATGTATCAATACTTGAACTTTTAAAAATTCAAAACAGTTACTAAGTACAAAGTTGACTCTGAACTCTGAACTAAGCACTAACGACTTCTTTTATGTACTTTGCCATCAATCCTGAAACCGGATAATTAATGATATCCTCAGATTTTATCCGTGTGTAATCCACGGGAATCCAGGCTTGCTGACTGTTTACCACCACCCTGATAAAGCGTGCTTTGATTCGCCTGTGTGTTAACTGATGTAAGTATTCTGATGAAATTCCGTAAACATCCGTGTCAATACCATTAAATAATATAGCCCAGGCATCCGATGCAATTACATCCTGTAGTAACATATCAGATTTGGTCTCAATTAGTGGATATTCGTACAGGTTTTTCCAGATGTCATTGTTGGTTCTTTTCTTAATATAGGTGAAACCCTGAGAACGAATATCGAGGTAATTGAAAAACCGGGATTTCATTTCGGTTTTCTTTTTTCTCACGGGAAATTCTTCAATCCGATCATGAAGATATGCATAACACACACGATTAAACGGACAATGTTTGCAGCCGGGCTTTGACGGGGTGCAGCACAATGCTCCGAAATCCATGATAGCCTGGTTAAACATATCAGGGGATGACTGGTTCATCAACTGACTTACATAATTGGATATTATTGTCCGTCCAACTGAGGAATTAACAGAATGCAAGACACCGAACAACCTGGAAACAATCCTGACTACATTTCCATCCATTACAGGTTTATTTGTTTTGAAAGCAAAGGATGAAACAGCTGCTGCGGTGTTTGGCCCGATACCTTTCAGTTTCAGAATTTCATCATAATCAGAGGGGAAAATCCCGGAGTATTCATTGATTATTGTTTTTGCCGTATGATGAAGGTTTCTTGCCCTGGTATAATATCCAAGCCCCTGCCAGACCTTCATTACCTCCTCCTCGGATGCTGCTGCAAGGGTGGAGATGTCAGGGAATTTTTCAATAAACCTGTAATAATAGTCTGTTCCCTGTGATACCCTTGTCTGTTGCAAAATTATCTCTGAAATCCATATTTTATAAGGATCGGTTGTATTTCTCCAGGGCAGATTGCGTTGATTAACCTTGTACCAATCAATTAGTTGCTTTCGAATAGTTATTGAATATCACGCAGATATGAAAGATATTTATTTTTTTTTACTAAAATAGTTGATTTATATTTTATTATGAAAATATTTTCACTTATATTTGCAGCCATTATTTGAAAATAATTTTATTTTATTGATTATTAAAGTTATATAAAAATGACAAAAGCAGATATTGTAAATGAGATTTCGAAAAACACGTTCATGGAATCTATCAAAGGTTCTCTGGTGAAAGGAAAGAATGTTTACCTCAGAGGATTTGGTAGTTTTATCGTAAAGAAACGTGCAGAAAAAACTGCAAGGAATATTTCCAAGAACACTACTATTATTATTCCTGAGCACTTTATTCCTGCTTTTAAACCTGCAAAATCCTTTGTAGTAAAAGTAAAAGGCAACGTAAAGAAATAATTCTTTACAATTAAAGCTTTGATTTTTTAATTTTCAAGCAAAATGCCAAGCGGGAAAAAAAGAAAGAGACATAAAATGTCTACTCACAAAAGGAAAAAACGCCTTAGAAAAAACAGACATAAGAAGAAGAAATAACAATTTTCTTCTTATATTTTCTCTGCCAATAGTAGGCTTATAAATTTGAATTGCATTTGCTGAAATAAAAATTAAGGTTTTTATTTACAGTTCATTTCGAATTAGTTTCTCTACGGTTTAACGACCGAAGAAGGAATGAAGCTGTATAATAATTGCTTTAATTTTATTCCGGCAAATGTTTTTTTTATTTTTGCAGACTATAATTAACAAACCCCATTGTTGATTCATACGATGATGAAATCGTGAATAAAGATTTAATAATCGATGTTACCTCAGGTGAAATTGTAATTGCACTTCTTGAAGATAAGCAATTATTTGAATTATACAAAGATAAACGAAACAGTAAATTTGCTGTAGGAGACATATACCTGGGGAAAGTTCGCAAGACAATTTCCGGATTAAATGCAGCCTTTGTTGATGTTGGTTATGAAAAAGACGCATTCCTGCATTATCTGGACCTTGGCCCCCAGTTTCTTACACTCAAAAACCATGTGATTTCGATTCTTGCAGGTAAAAAGACACAAAAATCAAAAACCATTCCCGAACCGGATATTGATAAAAATGGGAAAATAAATGAAGTGTTATCTGCCGGTGATTCAGTGATGGTACAAATCGCCAAAGAACCCATTTCATCAAAAGGACCGCGTTTAAGCTCTGAAATAACCATTGCCGGCCGTAACCTGGTCATCATCCCCTTTTCCGACAAAGTCACAGTATCACAAAAGATCAAATCATCAGAGGAAAGGAACAGGCTTCGTAAACTCATTCAGAATATCAAACCGGTTAATTACGGGGTCATAATTCGTACAGCGGCTGAAGGAAAAAGGGTTGCCACGCTGGATGCAGAATTGCGTACCCTGATTGAAAAATGGGAAAAAGCTTTTGATAACCTCACAGAAAGCAAATTGCCACAATTACTGATCGGAGAACTCAACAGAACATCAGTTGTTTTACGCGACCTGCTCAATGATTCATTCAATAATGTTTTTGTCAGTAATGACGGGCTTTACAAGGAATTAAAAGAGTATATTGCTGAGATTTCTCCTGAAAATCAGAAAGTTCTGAAGTTATATAATGGAAGCGTTCCGATATTTGAACAATTTGGAATCGATAAACAGATTAAATCACTTTTCGGAAAGACCATCACCATTAAAAACGGCGCTTACCTTATCATTGAACATACAGAAGCGCTTCATGTTATCGATGTCAACAGTGGAAACAGGGCAAAAAGAGAGACCGACCAGGAAACGAATGCATTGCAGACCAACCTGGCGGCCTGCGAAGAAATCACGCGCCAGTTAAGATTGAGGGATTTAGGAGGGATCATCGTAATCGATTTTATTGACATGGGCCATATCGAACATAAACAAATGGTGCTGGAAAAGATGAAGGAATTTATGTCAAGGGATTCAAGCCGTCATACCATTCTTCCTCTCAGCAAATTCGGTATCATGGAAATCACACGGCAGCGTGTAAGGCCTGAGACAAATATTCAGGTGGTCGAAAAATGCCCGACCTGCAAGGGAAAAGGTGAAGTGATATCCTCCATACTGATATTAGATGAAATTGAAAACCATCTGAAATATATCATTGACAGAAGCCTGTCAACAAAAAGGATCACCCTGAAACTACATCCTTTCATGGCTTCATTTCTGCTGAAAGGATTCCCGAGCATCAGGCTTAAATGGTTCTTCAAATACAAGACCATTGTCAGGATTAAAGCAGTCAAGTCCTCCGGTTACCTTGAATATCATTTTTCTGATCATAACCAGGAAATAATTGAACTTTGAAATTGTTCTGTTAATTAAAAAATTGTTTTGAGTTTTAATTATTTCTGTTACATAATTCATATTCAACTTCTTTTGCATGCCCAAAAGAACTTAGCGAAGCGGTCTCACGAACCCCGACCTGTCGGGGTGAGTAACCAAAAAGGCACCACGAACGAGACGTTTCGACAAGCTCAACGCCCACTTCTTTTGGTAACGGCCATTGAGCCTGTCGAAATGGCATGTTGTATTCCGCACCGTTCGTGGACGTCCAAAGCACAGGGCTTTCATGGTCACATTTATGTAAAATGAATATAGGGAAAGTCATTATTTTAAATATTTTCATAATAATGGGTGCGAAGCATAAAATATAAAATTCCTTATCAACGAATTGCTGTCTGAGTGAAGTCGAGGTACGAGACGGAACGAGTTCATCCGCCGTGGCGGACGTTAAGTCTTTTTTGCATACTTTTTGTGCCGACAAAAAGTATGAAGAAAATATACAGAAATTATCTGGTAAAATTCAAAACTGTTTGAAATTACTACTCCTGTTATTTATCAGTAAATAACCGTGGTATCAAATCGACCACTCTTGCGGAATAACCCCACTCATTGTCATACCAGGCAAGAACCTTAACCATTCTTCCAATCACCATGGTACTCAGTGCATCAAAAACTGAACTGTGCGGATTATGAATTACGTCAACTGAAACAATGGGATCTTCGGTATATTCGAGAATACCTTTCATTGGTCCGTCGGCAGCTTTTTTCATGGCAGCATTGATTTCTGCAATGCTTGCTTCTTTTTTTAAAATCACCACAAAATCAACCAATGATCCTGTGGGCGTAGGCACCCTGACCGAGATACCATCAAGTCTGCCGGCAAGTTCAGGAATAATTTTACCTATTGATTTTGCTGCACCGGTAGTAGTTGGTATCTGAGAAACAGCAGCCGAACGAGCTCTTCTCAGGTCTTTATGAGGTGCATCAAGAACCATCTGGTCGTTGGTATATGAATGTATGGTGGTCATAAAACCGGTTTCAATACCAAAGGTATCATACAGAACCTTCACTACGGGAGCAAGACAGTTGGTAGTACATGATGCATTTGAAACACAGAGGTCTTCAGGCCTGAGGTCATTGTCATTTACTCCAAGAACTATCATTCTGTCTATTTTATCCTTTGCCGGAACAGTGAGTATTACTTTCTTTGCTCCGTTCCTGAGGTGATCGCCGTATCCGCCTTTAGCGCTTTCGCGGGATGTAAACACACCGGTCGATTCGATTACCACATCAGGAGTTGAACTCCATGGTATCACAGCAGGATTCTTTTCTGCAGTTACCCTGATTTTTTTACCGTCCACGATTATATTTTCGTTGTCAAATGAAACGGTACCATCAAATTTTCCCTGGGTGGAATCATATTTTAAAAGATGAGCCAGTGTCTGGGTATCAGTTATATCGTTTATTCCAATCACTTCTAACCCCTTATTATTCCAGCACAATTTGAAAACATTTCTTCCAATTCTGCCAAATCCGTTAATGGCGACTTTTATTGTATTCATATAATTTAACATTTTAATGCAGCAAAATTAATTTTAATTATTGAATGAAAAAAAGGTATTAGGCATTAGGCACTAGGCATTAGTTATTAGGTTATTAGGTTATTAAGTTATCAGTTTATTATGTTATTAAGTTATCAGGAATTATAAACAATGAG
>JAPLDU010000140.1:0-2853 GCA_026391255.1 Bacteroidia bacterium
ATTATTTGATTTATAACCGGACACTAGTGAAACAAATTAAAACCTTAGAAAGCTATGAAGGGGATTTGATAACCAAAGGAATCTATTCAAAAATCAGGCTTCCGATGTATTTAGGTTTTATTCTTTCGCTAATAGGGGTTCCAATTTTTTTCGGAGCCATTTTTTCATCAATACTTTCACTTCTCTTTACAGCGAACATACTATTTTGGAGATATCTAGAAGAAAAAGAGTTAAATAAAAGATTTACTTCTTATATGGATTACAAAAAAACGACAATATTTTAAAAAGAAAAATGATACTAATAAATAAAATGGACGGAATAAATCAATATTGCCAGCCGAATATCAGGCAAGCTTACAGCGGGGTTTTAAGCTGAAGTAAAGGAATTGATTCTAAAAACGCCCTGTGGTTGATTTGAAGTTGATCCGACTTGGATAAAAAGAGAGAAACAAACCTGCTAAAAGGTGTATCGAAGAATCAAAAAGGGTCTTATTTCGCAGAATTTCAACTGATTATTTTTTTTCCCCTGGAGATAGGTGTAACCGGCCCGAAGTGGATATTACTATTAAATGTTTAGTGATTAAACAAGAAGAGAGTTTGGAAAATGTTTACGGTCTGTATCTAATGGATATCTCTGCTTTCATAGGTTTTATTAGTATTTAGGTTAAAAAAAGCGGTTCTTCTTAATTGGAGAACTGCTTTTTTTAGTAGTGTTATTGTAGATTTGATTATTATAAATGTTGAATATCAGCTGAATGGCAAACGTTGAATTTGATAGTGAAAAGGTTGAACGGTATTTCAATGGAGAGGATCCCGGTACGGATCAATCTTACATTAACGATGTTTTTTGTGACAACAGTAAAGAAAATCAACTAAGGAAACTTTTATCCAGGCAGTTCAATGAAATGCCGAAAGAGGAAGAAACTGAGGATAAGAATCTTGACGATATTCTGTACAAGATTCATTACGATATAAACACCAGGTTATCAACCCGCAAAACGTTGAAGTTTCCTGGGATCATTCGCTGGGCATTGAGCATAGCCGGTGCAATCCTGCTTCCCCTGGTCATCTTTATGGGAATAAAAAATCATCAGGAAGCCTCCCTGAGAAAGGAAACCTGGGTTGAAATAAAAGCTCCGGCGTGGACTCGCGCACAGTTCAGTTTGCCTGATGGAACCACCGGGTGGCTAAACAGTAATTCAAGCATTAAATATAGTGGAAATTTTAATGCTGATCGCCAGATTTCTCTTACCGGTGAAGCCTTTTTCAATGTTTATCAGGATAAAAAAAGACCATTTATCGTGCACACGCCTGAAATAAATGTTAAGGTATTAGGAACCCGGTTTAATATAGCTTCCTATCAAAACGAGAAAACGGCTGAAGTAGTTCTTGAGGAAGGGATGCTGGTATTTAATGATCCCCAAATGAATAAGTCGTATACTATGAAACCTAATGATCTTGTCATATATAATAAAACTCTTAAGGCATTTTCAACTGAAGTTGTACAGCCGGAAAAATACATATCCTGGAAAGACGGCAAGTTGGTGTTCCGGAATGATCCGCTCGATGTCATAGCCAGGCGACTGGAAAGGTGGTATAATATTGATGTTGATCTTAATGTGAGTTCACCCGAAGACATTAGGTGGCGGGCAACCTTTGTAGGTGATAACCTTGAAGAGGTTCTGATTTTGCTGAAACGAAGTTTGCACGTAGATTACAAAATTGAGAAACGGGATTTGAAGCCTGACGAGACATTGACTAAAAAGAAGGTGATGCTAACTTTTAGTACTAAATAATCCATTAACCAGCCTAAAAACTATTGCCTATGAAACAGTAATTTATCAGTTTATATCAACTTCTTCAAGCAAAAGCAGGAAAGCGTTGGAGGCGCTTCCCTGCAGGATTTGCTAAGTCATTATTAATTAATAATAACCCAACGTAAAACTTTTCAAAGTTATGAAAAAAAATTTTGATCTATGGGTAAATTCCTACCCATGTAAAAAACTGATTATGGAACTTAAGATCGCCTTTCTACTTGTCGTGGTTAGTGTATCGCGTCTCTTTGCTGAACCTTCGTATTCCCAGATAGCAAAGGTTTCGCTCAGCATGGAGAACAAAAGCCTTGAACAGGTAATGGATGAAATTGAACGCCAGAGTGAGTTTTATTTCATTTTCAACCAGAAGCAGATTAACGTTTACAGAATTGTTAGTATTCAATCAGAAAATCAACTGATTACTGCGATTCTTCCTCAGTTGTTCAAAGGGACTAATGTTAATTATGTCGTTTTAGACAGAAAAATTCTATTAACCACTGATCCCCTCGGTAACAGACTTACTTCAATAGCGACAGAGGATGAACAGCAGCTAAAGAGAATTACCGGGACAGTTACCGATAAAAATGGTGATCATCTTCCTGCTGTTAGCGTTTATATTACCGGAACAAATCAGGGCACTTCCACCGACTCGAGCGGTAAATACAGCATCGATGTTCCCGAAGGGGCAAGGAGCCTGACATTCTCGTTTGTCGGGATGGAGCCACAGACAATAATCATCGGGACATTGACCGAGATTAACGTAACTATGGTTGAGGCAGCCATTGGTCTGGATGAAATTGTGGTTGTGGGCTATAATACACAGAAAAGGAAAAGTATCACTGGAGCTACAAATACTATTAATTCTGATGCCATAAATAATTTGCCTGCCAACAATATTAATCTGGCGTTACAAGGTCGAATACCTGGGGTGGAAATCGGATCATCTGGTAATCCTTCAAGTGGTGCAGTTGTAAGAATTCGCGGGATTAACAGTTTCAACAGCGGTAACGACCCGCTGTATATTGTTGATGGACTTCAG
>JAPLDU010000140.1:2863-3915 GCA_026391255.1 Bacteroidia bacterium
AGCGGTAACGACCCATTATATATTGTTGATGGACTTCAGTATCAGGGCAGTATAAATGCTATTGATCCGACAGATATTGAGAGTGTTACTGTACTTAAGGATGGAACATCTGCTGCAATATATGGAGCCAGGGCTGCAGGAGGAGTAATAATAATTACCACCAAAAAGGGGAAAATGGACCAAAAGCCAAAATTAACATTTGATACTTATTCTGGGTATTATATAGCAAGTAATTTGCCTCAAATGGTTAATACACAACAATATGCTAACTCAATATGGCTAAGCAGAAAAGCCTCAGGTCTTGCTACGCAGCATCCTCAATTTGGCAATGGTGCTGTTCCTGTCATACCCGATTTTATTTCTCCCGTAGGTTCATTTATAGGAGACCCGGGTACAGATATTAAGGATTATGATCTTAATTATAATCAGATAATGAGGACAGGGGATACTAAATGGTTTGATGAAATAACCAAACCTGGTCTGGCTCAAAATTATCATATTGCGCTAACAGGTTCTGGCAAGGAAAGCCAATATGGTGTATCGTTTAGTTATCTTAATAGGGAAGGAAGTATTATGTATACTGGATTTCAAAGATATAACGTAAAGGTAAATTCTGAGTTCTCATTGTTGAAAAATAGGATGCGGATAGGTGAAAATATTATTATCTCAAACAGCAAGAATACTGGGGGATCTGGGGAGAATGCAGTGAACTTGGCTTTTCTTATGCCTCCGGCTGTTCCGGTGAGGGATATTGCAGGTAATTTTGCCGGAACACGGGGTGGAGCGCTAAGCTTGGGTACAAACTTCGATAACCCGGTCGCTGTGCTTTTCAGAAACAAAGATAATGGTAGTAATACTCTGAATTTATTGGGCAATGCATATGTGGCAATTGATATTTTTAAAGGGCTTTCGGCTAAAACCAATATAGGGATTACTTACAATATGGGCAATAATAGCTCTTTTAGTTCAAAAAATCCAGAGCAATTAGGAGCAAACGCAATTAATAGCCTATCGGTAGGAGCAAGTTGGGGAAATAGCTGGATATGGACAAA
>JAPLDU010000104.1:0-890 GCA_026391255.1 Bacteroidia bacterium
TCTTTGTGCCGGAACATATACAGTTACTGTAAGCGATTCAGGAGGTTCTTCCGGGTCGCCTTTCAATTGGAACTACGTGATTACATCGACAAATCATACTATTTTAATTCAGACCGGAACAGTCCTCATAAATGGTGTTGCTATTTCAACCGGAGATTATCTTGGTGTTTTTTATACTTCGGGAAGTAATGTGTATTGCGGAGGTTATTCCATATGGACAGGTTCGACCATTGCAGTCGGAGCCTGGGGCGATGATTCAGGCACACCTGAAAAAGATGGATTCAGCAGTAATGAAGAATTTATATGGAAGGCCTGGCATGCAACAGGTAGTGGAACAGGAGTGGTAGTAAATATGACCGCAACCTATCAATCCGGTTATCCAAATCAGGGAAATTATACAACAAATGGAATGAGTGTAATAGCCTCATTGACCGGGACATCTTCCGGTGGCTCCGGTCAGAATATTGTCCAGTCATACACAATAACCCAGCCATCGGCCCTTTCCCTTTCTATTGCAGGAGTAAATGTTACAACTTATGGAGGGACAAATGGTTCAGCTAACCTGACAGTTTCAGGTGGTACGACGCCATATACCTATCATTGGTCAAATAATGCGACCACCCAGAATATCAGCGGCTTGATTGCTGGTACTTACATTGTTACAGTGACTGATGCTAATAATTGCAACTCAACATCTTCTATCATTATTACACAGCCATCATACTCCGGAACGCTTTCATTATCAGGTATTACGACTAATAACGTATGTTACGGGGCTTGTACCGGCTCCATTGACATTACGGTAAGCGGAGGAACAACGCCTTATTCATACATCTGGAGCAACGGGCCAACAACACAGGATTTAACAGGTCTCTGTGCCGGAACGTATA
>JAPLDU010000104.1:955-5590 GCA_026391255.1 Bacteroidia bacterium
GTTACAGTTAGCGATACAGGAGGTTCTTCCGGGTCGCCGTTCAATTGGGACTATGTGATTACATCGTCAAATCATACTATTTTATTTCAGACCGGAACAGTCCTCATAAATGGCGTTGCCATATCAACCGGAGATTACCTTGGTGTTTTTTATACTTCGGGAAGTAATGTGTATTGCGGAGGTTATTCCATATGGACAGGGACAACCGCGGCAGTCGGAGCCTGGGGCGACGATACGAGCACACCTGAAAAAGATGGATTCATCAGTAATGAAGCATTTATCTGGAAAGCATGGCATGCAACAGGCAGTGGAACAGGAGTGGTTGTTAATATGACTGCAACCTACCAGAATGGTTATCCAAACACCGGCAATTTTACAGCAAATGGAATGAGTGTTATTGCTACTTTAAACGGAACTTACTCAACAGGCAGCTCCGGACAGCCTATAATTCAGTCATATACTATAACCCAGCCTGCGGTCCTTTCACCTTCTGTCACCGGGGCAAATGTCACAACTTATGGAGGATCAAATGGCTCTGCCAGCCTGACAGTTTCGGGCGGGATTACGCCATATACATATCATTGGTCAAACAATGCGACCACCCAGAATATCAGCGGTTTAGTTGCCGGTACTTACTCCGTTACGGTGACAGATGCAAATAATTGCAGTGCAACATCTTCAGTCATTATTACACAGCCATCTCCCGGACAGATAAATTTGACCGAAAATCCAACAAATAATGTTTGTCATGGTATATGTGCCGGTTTAATTGATCTTTCAGTCAGCGGAGGAACAACACCTTATACTTACAGTTGGAGCAACGGGGCAACAACTCAGGATTTATCAGCTCTTTGTGCCGGAATTTATACGGTTACTGTTACCGGTAATGGAGCTTCAACAGCAACTGCGAGCGTTACGATTACGGAACCACCAATTCTGTCTGAAAATTTGAATCCTGTAAATATTTTATGCAATGGAGGCACAGGGTCAATTAATCTGACAGTGACAGGAGGTGTTACTCCTTATTCTTACCACTGGTCAAATAGTGCTTCAACACAAAACCTCACAGGAATTCCTGCCGGATCCTACCAGGTCACTGTGACAGACGCACATGCCTGCACATCTATTGCTAGTGGAAATCTTACAGCTCCGGCTTTACTTGTTGCAAATGCTTCTCCAACAAACATTGCATGCAATGGGGGTACAGGTTCAATTAATCTGACAGTGTCTGGAGGTGTCAGCCCTTATTCGTATCATTGGTCAAACAGTGCTACAACTCAAAACCTCACGGGAATTTCTGCAGGATTTTACCAGGTTACTGTGACAGATTCGAATGCCTGCACATCAAGTGCTAGTGGAAATCTTTCAGCTCCGGCTTTACTTATTGCAAATGCTTCTCCAACAAACATAGCATGCAACGGAGGCACAGGTTCAATTAACCTGACTGTGACAGGAGGTGTCAGCCCTTATTCGTACCACTGGTCAAATAGTGCGACAACACAAAACCTCACAGGAATTTCTGCCGGATCCTACCAGGTTACTGTAACAGATTCGAATGCCTGCACATCAAGTACCAGCGGAAATCTTACAGCACCTGCCTTATTAGTTGCAAATGCATCTTCAACATCCATAGCCTGCAACGGAGGAACATCCACGGTAACAGTTTCAGCAACGGGCGGAACAACTCCGTATACTGGAACAGGCGTATTTACTAAATCAGCAGGAACGTACTCTTATACCGTAAATGATGCCAATAGTTGTACAGCAACAGCATCAGTCACAATAACACAGCCTCCGCAATTAACTGCATCTGTCACCGGGACAACCACCAGCTCTACAACCAATACCGGAACAGCAACTCTGACGGTAACAGGTGGAACAACACCTTACTCTTATTTATGGAGTAATAGTGCAACCACAGGGAATTTGACCGGCCTCGGACAGGGGACATATTGTGTTACAGTTACTGATTCACATAGTTGTACAGCTACAGCATGTGTAACAATTACAGTAGGAGGACACTTTACCGCATATTCCGGTAATCCTTACAATCCCATGACAATATTTATTCAAAGCGCAACACTCGACGGAAATTCTATCTCCGCCGGTGTTGAAATAGCCGTTTTCGACGGTAGTTTATGTGTTGGTGTGGGTACTTTCACCGGCACATTCCCTCTGGTCTTTTCTGCAACCATGGATGATCCCACAACTCCCGGGGTGGTTGACGGATTTACACCCGGCCATACCATTATATTTAAAATGTGGAACCCTGTAAATCAGATGGAAATCACCAACATAACCATCAACTATCTATACTCATCTCCCAGTACTTTTGTATCCCAGGGAACAACCATCGTATCACTGACCGGCCATTCAATGATCCAGAATATTACGCTTAGTGCCGGTTGGAATATTATTTCATTCAATACCCTTCCTTCTGACCTGGTCATGTTAGACATTGTTCAGCCAATTATTAATGCTGGTAAACTGGTGAAAGTTCTTGATGAAGCAGGGTATGTAATAATTCCGATTGGCAGTACCTGGTTCAGTAACATGCAACCAATGAGCGTGACCGAAGGATATTATATCAATGTCAATGCTACAGACACATTAACTATTACCGGGTTGCCCGTTTCTCTGCCGGTTACCATCCCACTGTCATCCGGTTGGAATATCATGGGCTACCCATGCACTTTACCACAAAGTACTACGGGTTTATTTCAACTGTTAAAGAATGCAAACAAGCTGGTTAAAGTACAGGATGAGGCAGGTCACTTTATTATTCAGATTTCACAGGGTTATTGGTTCGACAATATAACCACCGTTAATCCTGGCCAGGGATATTATATCAATGTCAATGCTGCCTGCTCTCTTGCCGTGAATGCACCTTCAAAATCAACCATTGACTTTAATTTACCGGAACTCGCCCTGGAACATTTTATGCCTGCATACAGCGGCAACCCTTATAATCCTATGTCTTTTCTCATTAATTCAGTCAGTGGAACCGGATTAACTACCGGAGATGAAATTGGTATATTTGATGGTGATATATGTGTGGGAGCAGGAAAATTCAATGGCTCGCTACCTTTCGGATTAGCCGTTGCAATGGACGATCCGTTAACTGTCGTAATTGATGGGTTTACTTCTGGAAATGCTATTACCATCAGGATATGGAAATCAAAAAATAACTCTGAGATATCAGATTTTCAAGTGGAATATTCTGTTGAATTCTCCGATAAGTTTGTTTCACAAGGCACTGCGGTAATTAACCTGAAATTTAAAGAATTATCCTCGGGCATTGAAGAATGTCACCCAAATCCGTTTAATAATGAATGTAATATTGATTTTTCAATTTCAGAGGATGAAAATATTTCTCTCGATATTTATAACTCCCTGGGAGAAAAACTGGCAACACTGGCTCATGGGTTGACCGCTGCAGGAAAATATTCAGTCAAATGGGACGGTAAAGTGAACTCTGAATTCAAAGCTTCTTCTGGCATATATTATTGTAAACTGATTACCGGGAATAACATTTATAGTAAAAAACTTGTATTGATGAAATAAATATCATAGGCAAGTTGATTACATTCTATTCAGATAAGATTGATTTTCATTTATTTATAGTTTTACCTCAAATCTTTAAAAACAATATTGTATGAAAAAATATCTGTTTGTGGCATTTTCATTTATTGTTGCAATTAATCAGCTTTATGCAACTCATTTTACATATAATCATACCGGTAATCCATACAATCCGATGTCGTTTGTAATTCTTGGAGCGACCATTAATGGAGTGAATATATCAACAGGAGATGAGATTGCAGTATTCGACGGCACACTTTGTGTCGGGGTAGGTGTTTTTGACGGCACTTTACCATATGGATTTTCTGCAGGTATGGACGATCCAATAACCACTTCGGTTATCGATGGGTTTACTGCCGGGGATGCTATTACTTATAAATTCTGGGATGTAAGCGCAAGCGCTGAAATTACTAATATTGTGGCGGACTATGCCATGGGAAACGGGTTATTTTCATCACAGGGAACTGCAATTGTTACATTAACCGGTACTATTCAATCCCAATTATCCGCCTCAATATCTGTTGCATCGCCCATTAACTGCTATGATAGTTCCACCGGTTCTTTGCATTGTACTGTGACTAACGGAACCAGTCCATATAGTTATTTGTGGTCAAATAGTGCTACAACACAAAATATTAATAATTTACCGGCAGGAAATTATTCAGTTACAATCACGGATAACAGCAGTTCAACCACTAGTGCAAGTATTGTACTTACTCAACCTCCGTTAATAACTCCCTCTGTAACAGGTATTAATATTATGTGTTACGGTGCAAGTACCGGGTCCATTGACCTGACCGTTTCAGGGGGCATTTCACCATACACTTTCCACTGGTCAGGAAGCCAGACAACAGAGGATTTAAGCAATATACCAGCAGGCACTTATCTGGTGACAGTTACCGATACAAATGGTTGTACGGCCTCTGCTTCAAAAACCATCACCCAACCGACGCAGATTTCTACTTCAATGACCGGTACGAATGTAATGTGTTACGGAGCAAGCACCGGGTCCATTGACCTGACCGTATCAGGTGGCATTTCACCATACACATA
>JAPLDU010000120.1 GCA_026391255.1 Bacteroidia bacterium
CTCCGGTGATGATTTATGAAAGGTTTAATTCGTTCGGATTACAATATGCAAAACCTGTCACTGTGCTTTTCATTTGTATTTGCCTGATTATTTTTATTGCAATGAATCTGATTTCGAAGAAAAACAGAAATGCTGAGATTAGAGAAAATAAATAAAAAAATAGGCGATTTTTCACTTTGTAATATTGATTTGAATGTCAGTAAGGGTGATTATTTTGTATTGATAGGTGAATCAGGGACAGGGAAATCAGTGCTGCTCGAAATAATTACAGGTATATTGACCCCGGATAGCGGCAGAATTATTCTTAACGGAAAATACATTAATAATACGCCTGTTCAAAACAGGAATATCGGGATCGTATACCAGAAACCAACTCTTTTTCCGCACATGTCTGTTTTTGAAAATATTGCTTATCCGTTAAAGATCAGAAAAATCAAAAAGAATGAAATTATAAACAGAGTTAAGAAACTTGCTGATGACACGGATATTTCTAATCTGCTTTCCAGAAATATCACCAATTTATCCGGTGGTGAGGCACAGCGGGTAACCATCGCCCGCACTCTGGCCACTGATCCGGATATTCTGTTACTTGACGAGCCATTATCATTTCTCGATGTTTATCTGAGGAAAGGAATGATGTCGCTTTTAAGGAAATTAAATCAAAAAGGACAGACCATTATTCATGTAACACATGATTACGAAGAAGCCCTTGCCCTGACTAATAAAATTGCCATCATCGAAAACGGAACGATCATCCAGACAGGTTCACCACAGGAAGTATTTCATCATCCAAAATCAGCATTTATTGCAAATTTTATTGGTATAAAAAATTATTATAATGGTCACTTAAGCACTTTGGAGGATAATAACGGATTAATGATATTTGAAACATCAGGAACAAAAATTTCTGTTCTTTCCGGAGAAGAACCCGGCAGCGACGGTTATATAATTATCCCCGGTGAGGCAGTTCTGATTTCTGAGGAAAAACTGAATTCAAGCGCTGTTAATAATTTCAACGGAATTATTACTGATATATATCAAACCAGGTACGGACTAGATATTGCTATTGATATCGGGATAGAGATTTTTGCAAATATCACTTTTCATTCATTGGAAAGATTGCAACTGGTTATCGGGAAAGAGGTCTGGATAAGCTTTAAAGCAAGTTCCGTTATTTTTATCAGGAACTGAAATTTTGAATTATGAATCAATATCGTTTAGTTAAGAATGGAACGCAGATAACGCGGATAAATATGATAAACACAGATAATCATTGACATCCGATTAATCATTAATTATCATAATAATCTGCGTCATCAGCGTTCTGTTTGATTTTTGCAACTAATCCACATTGAACTATGAATTATGAGTGAATTATCATATTGTCACATTACCAGATTATCAAATCAATTTTTGCGGTTATTCATTATTTCTGTATTGCAATAATAATTTATAATTTAAAAGATTTATCCTATATTTGTATGGGCATTTGTCAATGACTTGCGTAGATTATTACTTAAAACCGGATCATAAGAATTTTAGAAATGTTTTTTCAAGAATGAGAAATCACATTTGATTATTAATCCTGATCATTAATAATGGAGTTCCTTATGTGACCAGCACTATTATTAATACCTGCCTGAACTCCGGGGCATAATTCTGAAGTCATGAAAAAAATTATTTTCTTTTCATTTGTTTTCAGCATTATTACTATCACTCAAGTATGCGCACAATGGCAGGTGAACACAGGTCCTAACAACGGTTCATTGGAAAGCTTTGCCGTAAATGGTTCTGATATCTTTACCGGAACCAGCACCGGAAATGTTTTTTATTCTTCCGACGGTGGCCTGACCTGGACTAATGTCAGCAGTGGTTTATCAGGAAATAGCATTTTTGCGTTACTTATCAGCGGAACGAATGTAATTGCCGGAACCAGTTCGGGTATTTTTGTTTCTAATAATTCTGGTGCATCATGGACAACTGCCAGTATGAGCATTCCTGGTCTTGAAGTCATGGCGCTGGCAAAAACATCATCTTACTATTTTGCCAGCACATTTGGCGGAGGTGTTTTCCGAAGTTCAAACAACGGGACAACCTGGACTCAGGTTAATTCAGGACTGACAAATCTTTATGTCAATGCAATAGTTTTATCAGGGTCATATCTGATTGCAGGTACCACTTCCGGGATTTACCGTTCCTCCAACAATGGATCAAACTGGTCTCAGGCTTCAGGATTTCCGATCCCTAACGTGAAGACCCTGGCAGTGGGCAGTAGCGGAATTTTTGCAGGCAACAATCCCAACGGTGTTGTTTATCGTTCGACAAACTCCGGTCAAAACTGGTCAACTTTTAGTAACGGACTCGGAAATAATGGAGGAATTATTTCACTGATGACCTATAACTACTATGTTTTTGCAGGGACCAGTAATGGCGGGATATTTCTTTCTGACCAGAATACCTCTAACTGGACATCGGTCAATACCGGCCTGACCAACCTGAATATACAGGCCCTTGCTTCATGCAACGGCTATGCTTTTGCCGGAATAAACTCAAATTATGTGTGGATACGCCCGTTGTGCCAGATGGTGGGATATTGTTTGACAATAAGCGCATCTGTCACCAACGTAACATGTAACTCAGGCAATAATGGTTCAGCATCAATAACCATAATTTCAGGCGCTTCACCCTATACTTATCTCTGGTCAACCGGACAGACTACCGCATCCATCAGCAGCCTGGCTGCCGGCACTTATTATGTAACTGTTAGTGACTTATATTCTTCCAAATCAGATACACTGGTCATTTCACAGCCCATGCCCATTTCAGTAAATGCAGTAACAACCGATGAAACCTGCACCGGTTCAGGCGATGGAAGCATTTCACTTAGCATTACCAGTGGAACTTCTCCCTATGCAATTGCCTGGTCTGATGCTGAAACTTTGCAGAGTATCAACTCTTTACAGGCCGGTAATTATTCAGTCACCATCACTGACAGTAATTTCTGCATCATGGTACAGAATTATTCAATCATTGAACCGGCTCCAGTGGTTGCAACCTGCTCAAATGACCTGATAGTATTGCTCACCGATCCTGCATTCCCGTTGAATTCAGGGTCTCCGGCAGGAGGGAATTATTCCGGTCCCGGTTTGACAGGCAATGTCTTTGATCCGGCAGTTGCAGGTATTGGTTTATGGCCTGTATCTTATGTTTATTACAACATGAACGGCTGCATGGGATCCTGTACTTTCATAATCACAGTGGTAAATAATGGCTCTACCTTTGATTTCGGGGATGCACCTCTACCCTATCCTACTTTACTGGCTAATAACGGGGCCTTTCATATTATCAACCCGGATTTAAAACTGGGAAATCTGCTGGACGGTGAACCTGACGGACAGCTAGGTTCTCTTGCAAATGATGATGACGACGGAATTATTATTCCTGACACGTTAAGACCAGGTACCGGATCAACACTTAAGGTGACAGTCCATAATAATTTAGTGAACGCAGCATATCTTCAGGGATGGATTGATTTTAATGCCAACGGAAGCTGGGCAGATGCCAACGAACAGATAATTACCGATCTCAAGGTGAATTCCGGTACCAGTAATGTTTTCTTTTTTGTACCGTCAAATGCTGTAATTGGTAACACTTACGCCCGTTTCAGGCTGTCAACAACTTCCGGCTTGTCATATAACGGAGCTGCTCCCGACGGAGAAGTGGAAGATTATCTGGTCACTATTGACACAACCCAGACTGATACTGTCAAGATAAAACTTTTATGGGAATACACAGAACAACCGTTACCTGGTAATGAAGTATACGGTTCTTCACCCTCTGTGATAAATCTCGGACCGGATGTAAATAAAATGGGTAATGAACCCGATAATTTTATGGAAATAGTTACAGGCAGTGATGAATGGCTTAATTTTTATCCTGAATTGAATTCACCTGCATTGGGTATATGGAGGTGCTTCGATGCGCTGGGAAATATTGAATGGGCAAGGGATACCAAATCAGACGAAGCAAGAAGTTCTGTTTCGATTGCAGATATCAACCTGGACACAAAGTACGAGATTGCCGGCGGAACTACCAGCGGATGGTGTGTGGAAGTAATGGACAGGACTGGAAGCTGGACACACGGTTACCCTGATCCGGGATGGACCTTCCCATATCCGCCCCAAAGATATGGAACTGCCATGTGGTATTCATCCCCTGCAATCGGCGAACTGGCCGGAGGTCCTGATCTGAATGGACCGGAAGTAGTGATCGGGAATAATCCGCTTTGGAGTGTCTGGGCATTTGATGGGAATAACTCTGACGGGGTCAATGATGGCAGTACTGCTACTATTTCTTCTTATAATTACTTAGGATATCCGGGACCTACCGGTACCGAAGGAGTTGACTGGGATGTACTCTGGGTGTTTCAGACAAACGGACCGGTATTGGCCAGCCCGACCGTGGGTGATGTGGATAATGACGGCCATAATGAAGTACTGATCGGTTCGAATGATAATAATTTCTACTGCCTGGACGGTGCAACAGGTGCATTGAAATGGAGTTTCCCAACAGGAAATTTTATTACCGGTTCTGCCGGCCTTGCTGATTTTGATAATACAGGCAAACTGGAGACCGTTTTTGGTTCTGATGACGGAAATGTTTATTTTATCCATGGTGATGTCAATGGAAATGGAATCATAGACCCAACAGAATATACATATTATGCTACAAGCAATAATATTGAATCATCTCCTGCTATTGCCGATCTTGACGGTGACGGAAATCTTGAGACTGTGATCGGGTCAGATGATGACACATTATATTGCCTGTCTTACTCACCATCTTCGAATACAGTAACACTGAAATGGGCGTTTGCAACAGGTGGTATAGTAAAATCATCCCCTGCCATAGCTTATAGCGGAAGGAGTTCATTAACTGTTTATGCCGGTTCAAACGACGGGAATTTATATATCCTGAACGGAAGTAATGGTTCTGAAATTGCTCATTACCAGACCGGTGGCCGGATCGTGACCTCACCTTCCATAGCAGATATCAATGCTGATGGCAAACTAGAGATCGTCTTTACTGTTTGGTCCTATGATAACAGTAACTCTCCCGATACATTCATTGTTTTAAGAGATAATGGTTCAAATGTAACTCCACTATCCGCACCATGGCCCACCTTCAGGCACGATGCATCACATACCGGATTTTATAACTGGGCTCCACCGGTACATGCCCAGGATGTCGGAGTTACAGAGATAACCTCACCAACAGGCTCTGTTGAACCGGGTTCGGCCATAGTGCCCCGTGCTATTGTGCATAATTTCGGAACAAACAGTACCCAGTCTGGGTCGTTAGTTACTCTTAAAATCATAGATGCAAACGGTATTACAGTTTATACATCGACGCAGGGATTAGCTGTATTACCGGCATCTGCCAGTGTAAATGTATATTTCACATCATATAATGTATCACCGGGTATATTCACTGTAAAGGCATATACAACTTTTGCCGGTGATATGAACTCAGAAAATGACCTTAAAACAGCCCGTTTTATTGTTTCTCCTGCTGATTGGATACAGGATTTCGAAGCCGGTACGGGTGGTTTTACTCCATCTCCGGCAACAGGTGGCTGGGAATGGGGAGTTCCGACTTCCGGCCCGATGGCAGCATATTCAGGAACAAAACTATGGGCTACCAACCTGAGCGGAAATTATTCAGATAACATATTCTGGAAACTGACATCTCCCGGTTATGTAGCATTTCAGGACAACCCTGTACTTTCGTTCTGGCAGTGGTTTGATATTGAAGAATACAGGGACGGAGGCAATGTAAAAATCAATGTTGACAGCACAGGATGGAACCTGATATACCCTTTTTCCGGATATAACTCACTTGCAAGCTGGAACAACTCATTTATCACTGACGAACCAGGCTGGGGTTATCAGTCATCAGGATGGCAGCTTGTATCTTTCGTTCTGCCTGTTTTGAACGGTCAGACATTTCAGATCAGGTGGGACCTCGCGACGGATGACCAGATTAACAGGCCCGGCTGGTATATTGATGATGTATCTGGTAAAGGTTTTGCCAGACCATTAAATGTGTCAATCAGTTCTGCACCTGTAAATTGCGGAGGACAGACAGCCACAGTCACTGTCAGCGCTACCGGCGGAGTGCCTCCTTATTCCGGAACCGGAGTATTTAATGATGTTGCCGGATTTTATACTTACACAGTCACTGATAATGTCGGCCTGAGCTGTACCGACACGGTTACAGTCACTATTCCGGCAGCTATCATTGCTTTAGTAAGCGTTACAGATGCGAGTTGCTTCGGATGTTCTGATGGTGCAATCAGTCTGTCGGTTACAGGCGGTATCTCACCCTATTCTTTCAACTGGTCAAACGGAAGTACTACACAGAACAACGGTAATCTGCATTCCGGGTCATACAGCTTCACTATATCAGATACGAATAATTGTTCAATAACCGGAACATTTATTGTGAATCAGCCACCACCGCCGGTGTCCCAGCAAATTCACCTTCAGGTAGGCTGGAGTATATTCTCAACTTACATTATCCCTTTGAATCCCGATATATCCGTGGTATTGGGTGTATTTCCCCAGGTAGTTATCAGTAAAGACCAGGACGGTAATGTGTACTGGCCTGCGTATAGTGTTAACAATATTGGAAATTTGATTCTTGGCCAGGGATATCAGATCGATATGACATCTTCACAGATAATTGTGATCTCAGGAACAGCATGCGACCCGGTGCTTTCACCGATCAATCTTCGCTCGGGCTGGTCGCTTCTTGGATACCTGAGGCGCTCTCCGGCACCGATCGCTAATATGCTCAGTTCAATCAGCAGTTTCATCACTATTGTGAAAAATGGCGGAGGTCAGGTCTACTGGCCATTTTATGGCGTTAACCAGATAATATTAGAAAACCCCGGTGAAGGCTATGTTATCAAAACCAACGCAGCCTGCACGCTATTATATCCTGCCAATGCCATGTGTTCCAAATCGGAGATCATGATTCCGGAACCGAAGCATTTCGTTATGCCCGTGAATACAGGGAATAATATGACTTTAGGAATTATGAATTACGAATTACGAATTACGAATAAAGATCTGAATAAATCTGAGATTGCAGCATATGATTCTTATGGTCATTTGGTCGGTTCGGGTGTTTTAAGTACCGGATTTGTTTCTGTTACACTCTGGGGTGATGATGAACTGACCCAGGAAAAGGATGGACTGACCGAAGGGGAGCCATTCAGCCTGGTATTGTGGGATGCCAGGTCAGGAGAAGAAATAACCCTTTCGGTAGACTCATGGATCGAAGGCGACGGAAATTACACAGTTAATGGGATAAGTATTGCCGGCAAACTTAAATTGGATCGCCCTGTATCGGATAAGGTTATATTATACCAGAATATGCCGAATCCTTTCAGCGGGAAGACTGACCTGTCGTTTTACCTGCCGGAAGCGATGTATGTAAAGTTGACAATATTCAATGTAGTCGGAGAATTGACTGAGATACTCCTGTCGGATTATTTATTACCAGGTATGCACATGGTTGAGTTAAATTCGGGTGATTACCAGGCAGGCGTCTATTTTTACCGCCTCGAAACACCGGAAGGGAATTTTGAAAAGAGAATGACGATTTTAAGGTAAATCTTTTGAACAATTGAACACTTGAACAATCGAACATTCGAACTCCACCTCCGACGGACGATCATTATCACATTATCACATTGTCTCATTGTCACATTATCACATTATCACATTGTCTCATTGTCACATTATCACATTATCACATTATTACATTGTCACATTATCACATTATCACATTATCACATTGTCTCATTGTCACATTATCACATTATTACATTAATTTTCAGTATCGAAAAATCATCCTCAAACACCCGTGATTCCTGTATCCCGGCCACTTTGTCAAATACAGGCTGAAGCCCGGCGCCGTTTGAACAAGTCATCTTCAGAATATCATAGAATTCATCCACCAGCAGGGTTTTACCTCCGGGTTTCCTGACTTCGTAAGTCCCGTCAGAGAAAAGATACAATGTTGCTTTACCGGGAATA
>JAPLDU010000066.1 GCA_026391255.1 Bacteroidia bacterium
TTGCCCTAATTTTTGAGTCGTTTATTTTCTCAGCAAATAAGTTGAAAGTAATTTCCCGGCAGATCAAAATTTTATTTACTCAACTGTCAGGGAAGAAGTACAAAATCTTAACAACTTGACATAAACAGCAGGCCCTAATTACTTAAATTTATGGATATGAAACAAATAGCATTTATTTCAGTTATGATACTCCTGTATTTCAGCCTTTTTGCACAGGATAGTGAGAAAACCAAAAATATCAGAAAACTGGTTGAGATGACGAACTCTAAGAAACTATCATCAGACTATATCAGAAGCTGCCTGCAGAAGATAAGTCCCGGTGAGACGGATGTGGATACAACCATGATGTACCAGATGATACGAAAATCAATTATGACTTCTGACAGTACTGAGATAAGTTTTTATGACAGGAATTTTACAAATGAGGAAATTATCCGGTTGATTGAGATAAACTCCATGCCTGTTATGATAAAACTGAAAGAATTAAGAACAAAACAAATATTTGATAAGATGCCTCAGAACAGTCCTGTTATTCCTGATGAAGAATATATGATGTATATGAAGCGATTGCAATACATGAACTTCGACGATAAAAAAAGGAAATAGACAGATAGGAAATTAGAAGAATGAAAAAAGCTCACAAGTCAATGTTGTTTTGACTTGTGAGCTTTCAGAAAGATATTAATTTGCCGGATAAGTGTACGTTACTGCATTTGATGTCTTGATCTGGTATCCTTTTCCGGGAATCATGTTGACAATAAGGTTGACTCCGTATACAGGCCAGTATACATTACCATCACCGTCTTTCATTATGTTGATGCTGCTGACAATTGGGTTCATCAGGGTTGCAACAGATGCCTGGCTGGTCCGCAGGTATCCCAGCATTCCCCAACCTGATAAAAGGTTCAGAGGTGTTAATTCAGGAATTATCTGTGTCCCGGTAACAGACAATGTCTGAGCAGATGAAAGTTTTAACTGGTATCCTTTTCCGATTATCATATTGTTAATATTATTCACACCATAGGCAGGCCAGTACACATTGCCAATCTCATCTTTTACAATAATGACACTTGATGTGAAAGCACCCAGCACCTGGCTTATATTTGTATTTTGCGGAACAATATAAGTGGAAAATATACACCAGCTTGAAGGCAGGTTGATGTATTGAGTAGCTGAAGTGTTAAGTGTTGACACTACACTCATGCCGTTTGCTGAAAATGTACCAGTATTGGGATAACCGGAAGCATAAGTCGCTGATGCCTGATACTCAATACCTGTAGAACTGTCAAAAATTTTCCATTTGAATGATTCACCTGTTGAAAAGCCATCCTTTACTGTTGTCTGAGGATCGTCGCCCCATGCTGCAATTGAGCCGGTCTGGCCGTTCCAGATTATGTATCCTCCGCACTGTAAACTACCTGAAACATCGTAAAATACACCCAAATAATCTCCGGTTTCAGCAGGAACGCCATTTATAGTGATTGAAGAATTACTCTGAATTAAAATTGTATGATTCGAACTTGTAACAATGTACGGCCAAGATGGTACAAACACCATGAACACTGAATATGATGCAGTATATGAACATGAATTTGCATCAGAAACGGTAACAGAATAATTTCCAGCAGGAATTCCTGCGAGATTTTCAGTTGTTGCTGAATTTGACCATAAAAAGGTATATGGCATCGTACCGCCAGTGATATTAATATTAATTGCTCCATTTGAGCAACCATTACAGGTCACATTAGTTACAATTCCTGATATACTAAATTGTACAGGTTCGTTGATGATAATAGCGGAAGTTGCAGTAAATCCCAGAAAATCAGTGACTGTTACGCTATACGTACCGGCTGCCAGGCCAGTGAGATCATCGGATGTCGCATTATTATTCCAGATATAACTAAAAGGAGAAGTGCCGTTTATCATGGTAAGGTCAATGCTCCCGTTATTTGATCCGAAACAGGTTATATCAGTGCCGGATAAAGAAACCTGAAGCTGATATACAACAATAATGGTATAAGAACCTGTTGAAACACAGCTTTTGTTGTCAGTTACCGTAACCTTGTATGTGTCGGAAGTAATGTTCACCAGATCCTCTGTTACTGCCATATTGCTCCATAAATATGAGTATGGTGATGTACCCCCAGTAACTGTGAGGTCAATCATACCATTATTACAAACAAAACAACTGGTATTGGTCAAATTTGCTGAAATTGCAAGAGCCGGGGGTTGCGTCACAGTTGCCGAGGCAGTTGCTGAATTTCCGATCATGTCGGTTACTGTGACTGAATAAATTCCTGCAGTAATTCCATTCAGATTTTGAGTATGACTGTTATTGCTCCAGACAAAAGAATACGGAGAAATACCTCCGGTAATATTAATACTGATTGACCCGCTAAAATCCCCGTTACAGTTCACATTGGTAACAGTCGGAGTTCCAATCTGGATAGCTGTGGCAAACTGAAGCTTGGTCACAAATCCGTCAGATGAATTGTTCTGATCTAGGATAATCAGGAGAATAAGTATTACCTGCAATAATAAAACTATTGCCACTGATAATCATTCCTGTAGCAATATCATTATTTACACCGCCAATAAAAGTAGAATATAATATTCCGCTACCGGAAGAATTTATTTTGGAGACAAATACATCCTCAGCCCCATTGAAAGAATTGTCGTAAGAAAATGATTCTGTAGGGAAATCATTTGAAGCTGTATAACCTGCAATAATTGCATTCCCGCTGGCATCTACAGTAATTATATTTCCGCAATCTTCGTTACTTCCGCCAATATATGTGGAATAAATGAGACTCGTCCCTGATGTATTCATTTTTAAAACAAATGCATCATTGGATAAGTTGCTTGTGATGGAAGTGCTGTAAGCACCTGTCGTAACAGGGAAATCAGAGGATATAGTCGATCCGGTAACATAAATATTATTATTACCGTCTAATGAAATCCCATTACATACGTCATTCCCACTCCCACCGATATAAGTTGCAAATCCAACAGAAGTTCCGAGATAATTAAGCTGGAAAACAAATCCATCTCCCCCGTTATTATATGTATGGTCAAATGTACCTAAGGTGACAGGGAAATCAGATGAATTTGTCATTCCGCAAACATAAATATTACCTGAACCATCCTGTACCATTTTATTGGCAATATCAGAACCGGAACCACCGACGAAGGTCGAAAAAATGAGACTTACTCCTGTATTATTTAATCTGGTAACAAAAATATCAGATGAACCATTGAAAGTGTTATCATAACTTCCTGTAGTTACCGGAAAATCATTTGAATATGTATAACCCAGCACGGTAACTTTGCCCTGTGGATCGACTGATACTTTCGATGAAAAATTACTGTCAGAACTTCCTCCTAAAAATGTTGACCATGAAAGAATATTTCCATTCGCATTAAATTTGGAAATAACACAATCATACCAAAGATTACTGACATGATTGAATGTGTGATCATATACTCCGGAGGTTGTCGGATAGTCTGAAGATGAACTGCTTCCCGCCATAATGATAATCCCATTTGTTCCGATGCTTACCCCATCGCCTTCATCATTATAAGAGCCGCCGATAAATGTCGAAAAAACCAGGCCGCTTCCGGATGGATTCAGTTTAGCCACAAAGGCATCTGTATTACCATTCTGCGAAATATCATAGGCTCCGGTGGTTGTCGGGAAATTAACACCGGCAGTCTTTCCGGTGATGACGATACCACTTGCATCAACAGCAATATCATTAATCTGGTCAAGACTTGAGCTTCCGACAAAGGTTGAAAAAACCAGAGGATCAATGATCAGCGGCTTTGTTCTGTCTTTCCATTCGGCATCAAATCCAATTTTGCCATCATTTTTTACGACAAAACTACACCTGACTCCATTCCGCTTCCCATCAGTTTCCTGGTACGCAAATAATTGATTCTGAATGACATCTCCAAGACTGGTTTTAAGAACAAGATCACCATTATCATTGATGCTGACAGCTTCAGCCCCTTGATAGGTCATGTTAATCATAGAAATATCTGCACCCGGACTAAGCAAAATGTCATAACGTAATCCCTGCCCGTCAAAATAATACCTGTATGAGATACCAGGGTACATATTTTCAACTTTCACTTCATAGAACAAAGGAACGTCTGAAGCCCATTTCGTCGGATCGTTACCGATAAAATAATTGTAATATTCATCCTTTTTTTCTGTTCCTGAAGCTGTGACATTTCCCGAATTTCCATACCTCATGGCAATTACATGTCCGCTACGGCGAGAAATATCCTGTCGTCCGTTATCGGTTATTTTATTTACCTGTGAAATATTTTCATGATAAAAATCATAAATCATTCCATCGCGTGTTAACCAGGCATTTAAACCTTTTTGCTTTGTCATGAAAAGAACCCTGGAATCCCATTGGCCAAGATTCTTAATGAATTGATTATGACTGATTTTACTTTCTGTATTTTGTTTTGAGATTTTATTTTGAGATACAGACAAATACTGGGAAAAAGCATCTCTGGCAGATAAACAGAAGATTACAAGAAAAAAGAGGGTATATTTCATTTAATAAATTTTTCACAAAACTAAGCTAAGGTGAATGATTAAAAAGCTTTACTGTTCAATAACATTTAAGTTATTCAGGCCGGCAAGTTGTGAAAAAAGTATCAGGTATCAAGAATCAAGAATCAAGAATCAGGCATTGAATAGACAAACAGAAAAAATGTGAGATAATTGAATTTAACTTTCCTAAATGCCTGATAGTCTGAAGTCAAATCAATCTGAAAAATTGCCAAATTATAAATGATTGATTATTAATTTATTATTTGCAACTTTTTACTTTATGAACTTTATAAACTTTATGAACTTGATAGACTGTGGTTTCATTACCTGTATTTCTTATCATTCCCGAAATAAATATTGAGGTAACTGTTATATCGTGATTCGCTGATTTCACCTGATGCTACTGCTTCTTTCACAGCACAGTTGGGCTCGTGTATGTGTGTGCAATTGTAAAACTGGCATTGTGGAGTTGTCCGGAAAATCTCGGGGAAAAAATGATATATTTCGGTTTTCTGAAAATCAAATACACCGAAGCCTTTGATACCTGGAGTGTCAATTACGTATCCACCTGTACTTAATGTAAACATCTCGGCATTGGACGTTGTATGTTTTCCAGTCATATGATAATACGAAATCTCGCTGGTTTTTAAATCCAGTAATGGGTCAATGGCATTGATAAGAGTAGATTTGCCCACCCCTGAATTACCCGTCACCACATTGATTCTATCTTTCATTGCTTCACGCAGCGGATCAATGTTCAGGTTTTTAATTGCAGATACAGCAAAGCATGCGTAGCCGGCCTTTTCGTAAATCAGCATAAATTCATTAAGATAATCCATTACCCGTTCGTCATACAGGTCCGTTTTATTAAAAACAAGAATGGCTGGTACTGAATATGCTTCGGTGGTGGCAAGAAACCGGTCTATGAATTCCGGCTGTGTTTCAGGGAATACAAGTGTCACAACTATCAGAGCAAGGTCAACATTAGCAGCAAGTATCGATGTTTGCCTTGAAAGGTTTGATGAACGGCGTATGATAAAATTTTTGCGGTCTTTAATACCTGTAATTACCCCGACTCCTTGTTCTCCGGTTTGTATCACCTCAACACGATCGCCAACAGCAACAGGATTAGTGCTTTTAATGTTCTGTATCCGTATGTTCCCTTTTATTTTGCAATCTATCACATTATTACCAGTCAGCTTTACTTTATACCAGCTACCGGTCGATTTTATCACCAGCCCTTCATCATGTACTTTCATTTCATCAAATATCAGTAAATAATCTATCAGCTAATAATGATTATTCAACTTCTTAAATAACTTTATATCTATTATATTTCTAAATATTTCTATTGTATTTCTATTTCTATGTATTTCTAAGTATTTCTAAGTATTTCTAATTATTTCAATATATTTCTATTGTATTTCCGTAATTTTCTGTTATTTTTCTGAAAAGATTGACTTATTAATCAAACCTGATGGCTTTATCCGGGCTGATACGGGTGATAAGCCAGGTTGGAATTACCATCATTGATACAGTGACAAGTATTGTGCCGGCATTAAGAAGAAGAAGATGTACCAGCTTCAGATTTACCGGCACAACCGGTACATAATAGGTAGCAGGATCAAGTTTAATAATGCCGAATCTCTGTTGCAACATGCAACAGCTTATTCCAAGTATGTTGCCGATTACCAGTCCTTTGAAATTAATAAATGCAGCATTATATAAAAATACCTTTCGGATGCTCCAGTTTTCAGTACCCAGGGCTTTCAGAATACCTATCATATTGGCCCGCTCGAGGATGATGATGAGCAGACCGGAAATCATATTAAAGCCCGCCACGGTGATCATCAAAACCAGGATTATCCAGGTATTTGTATCAATCAATCCTATCCAGTCGAAAATCTGGGGATATTTTCCCGTAATCTTTTCTACCTGCAACCTTGTCCCGTCAGGGTTGAGACCTGTACCAACCAGGTCCTGGATTTTTGCAGTCATCTGATCCAAATGGTCAAAATCAGATAGAGACACTTCAAGCCCGCTTACCTGGTCACTCGTCCAGTTGTTCAGCTTTTGAATATGACTGATATCACAGATCATAATCTTATCAAAATCTTCCAGGCTGCTTTTAAAAATGCCGGAAACCATGAATTTTCTTACCCTGGGAGGTTGTTGTACAAAATATGTAGTGAAGCTGTCACCAGGTTTTAGTTTCAGTAATGAAGCCATTTTCCCCGAAATGATCACCTGGTCGGTACGGATAGCTTCTGATACACTGAAAATCTTACCCTCCTTCAGGTTATCGCGGATGAAACTCCAGTCATAGTCGCTGCCCACACCTTTCAGCAATACACCCTGAATGTCTCCGCCTGTTTTGATGATACCTGCTTTCAGTGCATATTCCTGTATATGCCTGATGCCGGCCATTTGTTTCATCTTCTGATAAAAATCCGGTCTGGCAGGTATTGGTACTGTTTCAAATGAAGAATTGGAATCATAATTGGAAATAATGATGTGGGCTCCAAATCCGGTGATCTTGTTCCTGATCTCCTGTTTAAAACCTGTAACAATACTCACCGTAAGGATCATCACGGTAATACCAAGTATGATACCCGCTACAGATATTCTCACCATTGGCCTTGAAATGCTTTTCTTATCCCTGCCTGATAATATCCTGCGTGCTATGAAAAGTTCGGTGTTCAAATGCTTTCAATTGATTGACAAAAGTAATATTTTTGAAGACTGTAATTTTCGCGTGATCCTGGAAGTTAATTCTCTGATCCTTTTTTAATTGTTTTGAATTTTTAAAATATCTGTTATGTTATTCATATTCAACTTCTTTAGCTTGCCCAAAAGAAGCAAAAGGGCACCACGAACAAGAATACAACATGCACTTTCGCACAAGCCAACGCTATCGGGTCTGTGCATGTTGTATTCCGCACCGTTCGTGGACAGCCTACGCACAGGGATTTCATGGCAGCATTTATGTAAATAAGAATAAGTTAAAAACAAATCTATTATTAATCATATTCCTGAAATAAATGGGTGCGAAGCATAAAATAAAAAATTCCTTATCAACGAATTGCTGTTTGAGTGAAGTCGAGGTACGAGACGGAACGAGTTCAATTCGTTAAGTCTTTTTTGTTTACTTTTTGTGACGACAAAAAGTAAGAAGGAAAAACACAAAATGTCATATAGTAAAAAATTCAAAACAGTTTCTTAATATGATAAAAAAATATCTGAATGTTTCATTGTTACTGATCCTGCTTTCCTTGTCAGTATTTTCACAGGAAAAAGAAATTGTACCGGGCGCTTTCTTTACCGGGGAGTACTTTCCACTGCTTAAAGGGAAAAGGCTGGCAGTATTGGCTAACCAGAGTTCTCTGATAAATAATGTACATCTGGTTGATTCCCTGTTGCACTCAGGTTTTCAGGTGGTCAAAATATTCAGTCCCGAGCATGGATTTCGCGGAACTGCCGATGCCGGTGAGCAAGTAGGAAATTACCGTGATGAAAAGACAGGACTTCAGGTGATTTCTCTTTACGGACAAAATCAAAAACCTACCCGCATGGAAATGAAAGGCATCGACCTGGTCATTTTTGACATCCAGGACGTCGGTGTTCGATTTTATACATATATCTCCACCATGCATTATATGATGGAAGCCTGCGCTGAAAACAGTGTAAAAATGATGGTTCTTGACCGTCCTGACCCCAACGGTTTTTATATTGATGGACCCGTACTTGATACTACATTGCGTTCATTTGTAGGCATGCACCCGGTTCCTGTTGTGTATGGTATGACCATCGGTGAATATGCGCTGATGATCAATGGTGAACATTGGCTGAAGAATGGCGTTCAGTGCGAACTCAAGGTAATCCCCTGCAAAAATTACAGTCACAGCAGTCTTTATAAGTTGCCTGTTAAGCCGTCACCCAATCTTACCAACATGAATGCCGTTTATCTTTATCCTTCTGTCGGCCTGATGGAAGGTACGGAAATGAGCGTCGCACGCGGGACCATTTTCCCATTTGAAGCCATTGGTTGCCCTCAATTTCCTGACCGCTCTTTCAGCTTTACGCCGAGATCAATTCCCGGGATAAGTAAGTTGCCAAAATATATGAAAATTAAATGTTATGGAATCGACCTGAGACAAGCAGATTCCATCATTCTTAAAAACAAATGTATCAACCTGCAATGGCTGATCATTTCGTACAACAAATCGGAAGATAAAGACAATTTCTTTAATTTATTCTTTGATAAGCTTGCCGGTAATTCAGTATTGAAAGAACAGGTAAATAGCGGCCTGTCCGCAGAGGAGATCAGGCTGTCGTGGGCAGCCGGACTGGAACAGTTCAGGAAGATCAGGAAAAAATACCTGCTCTACGAATAGCGGAATAACAAACGAACTTACTCAGTTCAAAGTCAAGAGTCACGAGTCAAGAGTCACGAGTCAAAAGTCAACACTCACCATTCACCACTCACCAATCACCATTCACTAATCACCATTTTTGTTATCTTTGTGCACTTTCGTAATATAAAATGGAGAATATCAGGAACTTTTGCATTATCGCACATATTGATCACGGGAAAAGCACCCTGGCAGACAGGTTATTGGAATTTACCGATACCATTCATGAACGTAATTTCCAGGACCAGGTACTCGATGATATGGATCTGGAACGGGAGAGGGGAATTACCATCAAAAGCCATGCAATTCAGATGGATTACGAACAGGACGGACAGAAGTACGTGCTGAACCTGATTGATACTCCCGGCCATGTTGATTTTTCCTATGAAGTTTCACGTTCTATTGCCGCATGCGAAGGAGCCATCCTGGTGGTTGATGCTACTCAGGGAATTCAGGCTCAGACCATCTCAAACCTTTACCAGGCCATTGAACATAACCTCGAGGTAATACCTGTGCTGAATAAGATGGACATGGATAATGCCATGCCTGATGAAGTGAAAGACCAGATTGTTGACCTGATCGGCTGCAAGCGTGAAGAGATCATCGAAGCAAGCGCCCGCACCGGCTATGGTGTGGACGTGATTCTGAAAGCAATTATCAGTCGCATACCCTCTCCCAAAGGCGATCCCGAAGCGCCATTGACTGCCCTGATCTTCGATTCGGTATTCAATTCCTTTCGCGGCATCATAGCTTATTTCCGCATATTTGACGGAAGTATCAGCAAGGGTGATTTTGTGAAATTTGTTAACATCGGCAAAGAGTATGATGCCGATGAAATCGGGATACTCAGGCTCACGCGTGAGCCAAGGGAAACTCTTTCGGCCGGTAATGTGGGTTATATTATCTCGGGGATCAAGGAGGCCAAGGAAGTAAAGGTGGGCGATACGATCACCCATGTTGAAAATCCCTGCACAAAGGCTGTTGCCGGTTTTGAAGATGTAAAACCCATGGTTTTTGCAGGGGTTTACCCTGTAGATGCCGATGATTATGAGGAATTGAGGGCTTCCATTGAAAGGCTGCAACTGAATGATGCTTCTCTTACTTTTGTTCCTGAATCGTCCGCAGCGCTCGGTTTTGGTTTCCGCTGCGGTTTCCTGGGCCTTCTTCACATGGAAATTGTACAGGAACGCCTTGACCGTGAATTCGATATGGATGTGGTGACCACCGTACCGAATGTGTCTTTCCGTGTTATGACCACAAAAAATGAACTGATAGAAGTGCATAATCCTTCCCAGTTGCCAACGGTTACCCAGATTGATCATATCGAGGAACCCTATATCAACGCTGAAGTGATTTCGAAAACTGAATATGTTGGTTCCATTTTAAAACTTATTATAGAAAAGCGCGGAGTAATAAAAAACCAGGTCTACCTGACACGCGACAGGGTTGAAATTACCTGCGAGATGCCACTCAGCGAAATTGTTTTTGATTTTTATGATAAACTCAAGAGCATTTCAAAAGGTTACGCTTCTTTTGATTATCATATGTCGGGTTATAAAGAAGCCAGGCTCGTGAAACTGGAAATTCTTCTGAACGGCGACCAGGTAGATGCCCTTTCCTCTATGATCCATATTGATAATGCTTACGATTTTGGACGGAAGATTTGCAGCAAACTCAGGGAACTCATACCACGTCAGCAGTTCGACATTGCCATTCAGGCAGCCATCGGTGCCAAGATCATTGCCCGTGAAACGGTAAAAGCAGTGAGAAAAGATGTGACCGCAAAATGCTATGGCGGCGATATCACAAGAAAAAGAAAACTTCTCGAAAAACAGAAAAAAGGTAAAAAGAGAATGAGACAGATCGGAAATGTCCAGGTACCTCAATCCGCCTTTCTTGCAGTGCTGAGACTGGATTAGGATTTATAGTATCAAATTAGTAGTATAATTACAAAAATTATTATTTTTAACCAATAAAATTTTTCAGACATGAGCAGGAAGGAAAAAACACAGGACAAGCCATTATATGAGGATGTTGCAGGAATCTCCGGCGAGAACCTGCTTTTATTATTTAACGATGAGGTAAATACATTCGAGCATGTAATTGAATCGCTTATGGACGTATGTTTCCTTGATAACCTTCAGGCTGAGCAATGCGCCATGATCGCACATTTCAAAGGAAAATGCGATGTGAAAAAAGGAGCATACACTAAACTGAAGCCCATGAAGGAAGAACTCATCAACCGGGGACTTCAGGTTGTGATTGATGGCTAACCACTTGGTGAATGGTGAGTGGTGAATGGTGAATAGTGAGTGGTGAATGGTGAATGGTGAGTGGTGAGTGGTGAATAGTAGATTTTAGACTTACGACTGTTGACTATCGACTTTTTTTGATGATAAAATTCGAAAGGTACACGCTTGATAACGGACTAAAAGTCATTCTCCACCGGGATATCTGCACTCCGATGGTAACCGTTAATCTGTTATATGATGTTGGTTCGAGGGATGAAGAACCTGAGCGCACAGGGTTTGCTCACCTGTTTGAACACCTGATGTTTGGCGGATCGGTAAATATCCTCCAGTTTGATAGACCGCTGCAGGAAGCAGGAGGAGAAAACAACGCGTTTACCAACAACGATTTCACGGATTATTACATTACTCTGCCGGCTGAGAACCTTGAAACGGCCTTCTGGCTTGAATCCGACCGTATGCTGCAGCTTGCATTTTCAGGTAAAAGCCTCGATGTTCAAAAAAATGTGGTGATTGAAGAGTACAAGCAGCGTTACCTGAACCAGCCTTATGGCGATTCATGGCTGTTGCTGCGCCCGCTTGCCTACCGCGTGCATCCCTACAACTGGACTACCATCGGCAAGGATATTTCACATATCGAAAAAGCTGAATTGTCAGAAGTAAAGGACTTTTTCTACAGCCATTATGCACCGAATAATGCTATACTGACCATTGCCGGAAATATTGATTTTGATCATACAAAACAATTGGCGGAAAAATGGTTCGGTTCCATTGAAAATCGTAAGATAAAAAATCGAAACCTGCCGGTTGAACCTGCACAGACGGAAGAAAGAAAACTCGAAGTAAAAAGGAAACTGCCCTTTGATGCTGTTTACAAGGCCTGGCATATCTGTAACAGGAAAGATATTGATTATCCTGCATATGACCTGATATCGGATATACTGTCCAACGGTAAATCTTCGCGACTATATGTTGAACTGGTAAAAAAAAGAAATTACTTCAGCGACATATCGGCTTTTGTCACCGGTGATCTGGACGAAGGCTTACTGGTGATTACCGGTAAGCTGATGAAGAATGTAAGCATTGAAGATGCTGATAAAGCAATTCTTGAAGTAACAGAAAAACTGAAGTCAGAAAATGTCTCAGAACATGAACTTCAAAAGGTAAAAAATAAGGTCGAATCCTCCCTGAAATATTCAGAGATGAACACCCTGAATAAGGCGCTGAACCTGGCTTTTTACGAATTACTTGGCGATGCAAACGCACTGAACGGTGAATGCGAAAAATATGCTTCTGTCACGGTTGAGCAGATCAGGGATTGTGCAAGGAAAGTTTTAATTGGATCAAATTGTTCCAGTCTATATTATATTGCTGAAAATTTAGAAACTGTTTTGAGTTTTTAAAAAGTTCAAGTTATTGATATTTTCAATTTTTACCCACTCCTAACCCCTCCCTGCAAGCAAGGAGGGGAACTGATTGCTGCGAATTTCGTGCTTAAAGCATAGCGGACAATCCCCTCCCTGCAAGCAAGGAGGGGACAAAGGGGAGGGTAAAAAATTAATATAATAACAATCAAACACATAAGATAATTTGTTCAGCTTAATTATAAAATTTAAAAAAGTTTCTAAGTCCATCAGGCATGTGTTTTTGCATTTTCAAATTATCTCATTTTCAAATTTTCATGACAACAGGCGCTTTATGGATAAAACTTACCAACATATTGTCATTAATTTGTTGTCTTTTGATTCGTAATTCGTAATTCGTAATTCGTAAATTGATTCTTACCGCTAGTTTTTTAGATTGAAAAATTCTGCTTCTTTGCTCTTAAAATATGTCTTTTTCCCGGTGGCCCGGGAAGAATTTCAATGGTAAATCCGGCATTTTTCAGCGCTCTTTTCACGATTCCCTTACAGCAATAAGTCACAAGTATCCCTCCGTTATTCAATAAATGATACATCTTTTGCATTAGTTCTTCTGTCCACAACTCAGGTTGGATCGCAGGAGAAAAAGCATCATAATAAATAATATCGTAAGCAGCTGATAAGTCAATTTTTGTAAGATCTTCCCTGATCTTCTTAAGTCTGAAATGAGAAGTCAGGATCACTTCCTCATTCCAGGCACAATCATGCATTGCAGAAAAATAAACGGAAAGCCGGGGATTAACCAGGGAGGGGTAATTCATCTGCAAGGCCATCTCTCTGTCAACAGGAAATAACTCAATTGCATCATAATGAATATCCGTTGCGTTACCTTCTGATTCAGCCAGACTAAGAAATGCATTCAGCCCTGTACCGAAACCTGCTTCAAGTATGCTGATATTTTTCTTGCTGCAATATCGGAGGCCTGAGTTGATAAATACATGCATTGATTCGGTGAACGCGCCGAACATAGAATGATAATGTTCTCCCAGTTCAATATTAAATATACTGGTTGAACCATCTGCAGTCATCACCGATTTCACTTCTGTCATTTCTGAAAAATAAAAGGCAGCCGGAAATGGCTGCCCTTATTAAATACACGCTAAAAATACTATTTAAAACCTAAAACCAAGAGTTACCAAAAGCTGATTACTATTGAGTTTAAGTGTTGCCGGATCAGGTGTATTGGAAGTATCAAGCTGATAAAGGAATTATTTTTCCTGGT
>JAPLDU010000067.1 GCA_026391255.1 Bacteroidia bacterium
AGAAAATTATCGTTCAGGGGGTGGTCAATTTAGACCGGCGAAAGGTGGTCAATTTGGACCGGCGGAGGCTGATTTTTTTTACCGGCGGAAGGTGGTCAATTTAGATCGGCGGGGACTGGATACTTTGTCCGTTTTATCCAGATTTGGTGGATTTACTCATGACGGGAAAGAATATATAATTTATTCTCGGAAAGGAAAAATGACACCTACTCCCTGGGTAAATATTTTGTCAAATTCACATTTCGGATCTGTTGTATCTGAAAGTGGCCCTGTTTACACATGGTTTGAAAACGCTCATGAAATGAGACTTACACCCTGGAGCAATGACCCAGTTACTGATTCAAAAGGCGAGACTTATTATATACGTGACGAAGAAACGGGCCACTACTGGTCTCCTACGCCACTGCCTGCTATCAGTGCAGAATATTATATCAGCCGTCATGGATTTGGCTATAGTGTAATTGAGCATACTGAAGATGGCATAAGAACAGAAGTATGGATTTATGTAGCAATTGATGCCCCTATTAAGTTCACAGTGATTAAAGTCAGGAACGAATCCAAATATCACCGTCGCATATCCGTTACAGGTTATGCAGAATGGGTGCTGGGTGAATTGAAAACTAAAACAAACATGCATTTAGTAACTGAAATTGATCAGAGCAGCGGGGCTATATTTGCAAAAAACCCTTATAGAACTGATTTTAATAAATATACAGCATTCTTTGATGTTGATGAAACAAACAGGACAATAACTTGCGACAGGACTGAATTCATTGGTCGTAATAACACAACTCAGCATCCTGAAGCTATGCAAAAAGCTCACTTGTCTGGCAAATATGGTGCTACACTGGACTCATGTGCCGCAATTCAGGTTAAAATTGAACTTGGAGCCGGGCAGGAAAGGGAAATTATTTTCAGGATAGGAGCTGAAGAAGATGCCGAAAAGGCAAGCGAAATAGCGAAACGTTTTAAAGGCGCAACAACGGCAAAAAATGTTTTGGAAAAAGTTTGGGAATATTGGAAACGTACTCTTGGAACCGTTCAAATTGAAACCCCCGATAAATCTCTGAATATCCTTGCAAATGGTTGGCTTTATTATCAGGCTCTCTCGAGTCGTTTCTGGGCACGCACAGGCTTTTACCAGTCTTCCGGGGCATTTGGCTTCCGCGACCAGTTGCAGGATTCTATGGCGTTCATATTTGCTGAACCCGCTATCGTAAGGGATCACTTGATTGTTTGTGCTTCCCGGCAGTTTTTAGAAGGCGACGTTCAGCATTGGTGGCATCCCCTGACAGGAAGGGGTGTCCGTACTCGTTGCTCTGATGATTATCTTTGGCTCCCATTGGCAACTTGCCGTTATGTTCTCACAACAGGCGATACGGGCATACTCGATCAGAATATTCACTACCTTGAAGGAAGGCAATTAAATACAAATGAAGATTCTTATTTCGATATTCCAGTCCGTTCGGGTAAGTTTGCCACATTATATGATCACTGTGTCCGAGCTATTCAAAGGGCTTGTCATTCGGTGAACATGGATTGCCTTTGATGGGTTCCGGAGATTGGAATGATGGGATGAACCTTGTCGGTATTCAAGGCAAAGGTGAAAGTATATGGCTTGGATTCTTCTTGTTCACAGTGCTTGATCAATTCTCTAAAATCTCAACCCTTTCCGGGGATGTTGCTTTTACCGATCTTTGCAAGAAAGAAGCTGAGCAACTTCACACGAATCTAAAGAAACATGCATGGGATGGAGAATGGTATCTGCGTGCTTTCTTCGATGATGGCACTCCTCTTGGTTCCAAAAGCAATCCAGAATGTCAGATTGATTCCATTGCACAAAGTTGGGCTGTTTTATCAGGAGCCGGCGATGATAATTTAAATCGTAAAGCAATGGCTGCACTTTATAAAAACCTTGTCCGTCCCGATGATAAACTGATTCAATTATTAAATCCGCCATTCGATAAATCCGACTTAAATCCAGGCTATATAAAAGGGTATTCACCAGGAGTTAGAGAGAATGGAGGGCAATATACTCATTCCGCTATTTGGGCGATTATGGCATTTGCCAAAATTGGAGACCGAGAGCGCGTCTGGGAATTGATGAATATGATAAACCCAATTAATCATGGTAATTCACCCGAATCGATTAATATTTATAAAGTAGAGCCTTATGTTGTAGCCGCTGATGTATATTCTGTAACTCCACACGCCGGACGTGGTGGATGGACTTGGTATACTGCCTCTGCCGCATGGATGTACAGGCTTATTGTAGAATCTTTAATGGGGCTCCATTTAGATATAGATAAGTTATCTATCAATCCATGTATACCTGGAAATTGGGAATCTTTTAAACTGTATTACCGTTACAGGGAAACAAAATACCAGATTACTATTTTTCAACTTGCAACAAATAATGAACTGTTAATTGCAAATAAAGAGATGCAAGTAACAGTTGACGGCATAGAGCAGCCTGACAAATTAATTCACATGGTTGACGATCACAATGAACATTATGCTGAGGTGAAATTTATTTTCAATAATAAATTGATATAATTGTTGCAAATAATTTTGAGGTTGTTTAAATTTTATCTTTTAGTATTTTATTAAGTATTATTCTAATCATTGCAGGCCTTTAATCCCAAATGTATTCCAAAAAAACGATGATGCATTAATGGATCACTTGCATCTGGGTATCATGGCTTACTGGCTGGTTGCTATAATCAGGTACCAACTGGCGACGCCGACTAATTGAACAGTTCACACTGATTCAAATATATTTCATAAAACAATTGAGGACATTATTATTTCGGTTATCAGGTCAGATTGGTAAAGGCCGATCAATTTAATTGGCATGTCCAGATTATGATCATTTAATGAATTTTATCATAAAATAGTCTAAAGAGTCCGGATAGAAACAGGTAAAAATGGTTTTTGCAGGATTAATCTTAAAAAAGCAGGAGGCTGGCCCCCTGCTTTTCTAATAATGATCAAATAATCAAATATCAATAGTCCCTGGTACACCGGATAGAGAAACCGTCTGACTTATTGACATAGTTCCGGCCCACCTGCGCGTTGGCGTAACTCAGGTAACGGTACCATGAGTTTGGAGCAGCGACCTCGGTAGCTGACCACCAGTAGCCGAAACCGCCGAGATTGGCGAACGTGCCATCGCCGCCGCGGATACCGCCGGGCAAGGCCGTAAAATCGCTCGAATTGGTTGCTTCTGTATTCGGACTATTCCAATGAGTAGTTCCGGTTTCTTTAAGTTTACCACCTTCGGTTGTTCCTCTATATCCGGTTGCATCAGCCTGGCTTTGGCTCATACCCAGAAACATTTCCATTTGCTTCCATTCTGCATCACTGGGTACATGCCAGCCAGTTGGGCATACTCCCTGTACTCCGCTTGGATTGGCGCTGCTGCTTGCAGCCCCGTTCATTACTGCTGCCCAGGTGTAGAGCAAACCATAAGTTGCTTTATTTGAAATACTGTTGTTGTAAACAAACCAATACTTGGTGGTGTAATTGCCATAGATATTCCCGGCGCTGGTTCCATCAACCAAAGAAGTGCCATCAGAATAATGTGTAGTCGCCATGTTTTCTTTTATCCAGCATTGGTTGCCGATCTGTACCGTGTTGTATATGTTAGCGTCGTAATCGGTAATGGTTGATGTTCCACAGGTAAAAGCAGTTGCCGGTGTGGTAAACTGCATGTTGCTTCCATAAGCTGTTCCAGCACTGTTTGTGGCATAAGCCCTTACAAAATAAAGGGTATTGGCTGATAATCCCGTTATACTGCTTGTAAATATCCCTGTGCCTGTTCCACCGGTGGTATGGGAATCTGAAGTAGTTGGGTCGCCTGTGTTGTTCCAGCAAACACCACGTACTGTAATAGTCGCACCGCCATCATTCGTAATCTCGCCACCGCCAGTGGCATTCGTTTGGGTAATATCGGTAATATTGGAAGTTGTTACGGAAGGTAGTGATACCTGAGTAAAATTATCCCTCAAACACCTCACAGAAAAACCGGACGCTTTGCTGCTGCCGTAGTAACCGTCGACGCCCGAACTGTTGTAGAGCAGGTAACGGTTCCATGCGCTCGTCGCATCGTACTCCGTAGAAGACCACCAGTAGCCGTAGTCCCCAACGTAGTAGAATGTACCATTGAGGTCACGGTAACCACCCGGAAGGGCTGTAAACCCGCTTTCGTTGGTTGCGCCGGTATTTGGGCTAACCCAATGGTTTATGCCTGCTTCTTTCAATTTGCCGCCTGCAATGCTTCCACCTCCAAAAAAATTAGTTAATTGTGTCCATTCTGCTTCGCCTGGCACATGCCACCCAGTGGGACAAACACCCTGAATACCGCTAGGGTTGGAATTACTGCTTGTAGAGCCGTTCATTACTGCTGCCCAGGTATAGAGTAAGCCGTAAATGGCTTTATTAGATGGATTATTGTCGTAAACAAACCAATACTTGGTAGTGTAATCACCTGTAATAGCATTGGTTCCATCAACCAAAGAAGTGCCATCAGAATAATGTGTCGTCGCTAAGTTTTCTTTTATCCAACACTGGCTCCCGATCTGAACAGTGTTGTATGTATTACCATCGTAATCGGTAAGTGCATCTATTCCACAATGAAAAATATCAGAAGCATAAGTCATTGTATCTGCATTAAGCATCTTTATCTGGTAACCTTTACCGGGTTTAATAAAGATAGTCTGGTTCACTCCTTGGCCTGGCCAATAAACATTTCCCTGGTCATCCTTTACAATGATCACATTATTTAAAATATCGGAAAATGCACTGTCGATTCTTGAAGAGAAAATACGCAGATAACCGATCATGCTCCAACCCTGTGGGATGACAAAGGGTGTATTTTCCGGAACAAGCTGAGCGCCGGTGATCGTAAGATTTTGAGCCGTCAGCATATTTACCTGGTATCCTTCGCCGATCTGCATATTCCCAATGCTGTTAACACCATATTGCGGCCAGTATACATTTCCGGCGCCATTCTTAACCAAAGTTACCTGCGAAACAACCGGAAACATCACGGTACTGATAGCAGCCGGTGATAGTTGAATGTAAGTTGAAAACATACTCCATCCCTGGGGAAGATTAATGACCTGGTTATTGCTTTGTGTATGACCGATTGTAATTGTCAATGCCAAGAATAAGAATAAATAAATTTGTTTCATACTATTATTTTTATTATGACTATTTGTCAAAGATAAAATATTAATTTGATTTTCAAAGATTTTGATGTTTTCAGGAAAATTATTACTAACCCCATAATTTGTCTTTCCTTTTCAAATCAGAATTGAAACCATTAATGTCAATTAGACTATAGAATGTCAGGTAATTATGCATAATGATCAGTTAATAAAGTGTTACGAGTACGGGTGGACACACCGACTAATTTGACCAATTAACACCGATTCAGATATATTTCATTAAACAATTGAAGATATTATAATTGCGGTTATCAAGTCATATCAGCGAAGGCTGATCAATTTAGTCGGCATGTCCACTACGAGAGGAGAATTTTAATTTTATCGCCCAGTTCTAATCTATATTTCTTACGGATACTTGCAAGGTCTTTTCTTAACTATTCCGGGATGTGTTGTTTTTCAAACTTAACTACTCTTTAATATCAATCAATCAATGAATGTTCTTTTCTTCTAAAAAAGAAATACAAAAAAGAAATAATCAGATAATCAGAGTGGTATAATATATTTCTATTCGGTTTCTTTTTCATTTCTTTTATTTTTTGCCAGCGAATAACGCCTGTAAGTTTTTCCCTGACTGTGGGTAAGAACGCCATCGGAAACCATTTGATAAATTGTTTTTCGTAAATCTTTAGTTGTTACGTCAATTAACCTCTTTTGAATGTCTGTTAACAAGCTGTCGGGAAATAATTTCAGGTCTTCTTCAATCAGAGCAACAAGTCTGTGAGGTTCAATCGTTATAAGCGATGGCTTAATATTTACTTTGGCACTTTTAATTAACTGGGGATTTATAAGATATTCTGTAGCCTTCTTATGACCTCTTGAAATGATGATTTGTTGTAGTATTAAGCCATGCAACCATGCTCTGAGCCTGTCTTCTTCCGGTAGTTGCAATTCCTTTGTC
>JAPLDU010000113.1 GCA_026391255.1 Bacteroidia bacterium
AGCTCCTCCTGTTATGCTTATGTCAATTGAACCATCACAATTGCCGTTACAACGGGGGTTGGTCGTCACCCCATTTATCGTTAACTGGTACGGTTCATCAATTATATAATATCCTGTTGCTTCACAACCATTTACATCGGTGACTATCACTGAATAAACACCTGCAGTAAGATTTGAAATATTATCTGTAATTTCACCATTTGACCATACATAGGAATATGGCGATATTCCTCCTGTTACAAAAAGGTTAATACTTCCATTATTGTCACCGAAACAGGGAAATACATTTGCAATGGATGCGGATAAGCCAATGCTGACTGGCTCAAAAACATTAAAGTTATCGGATATTATACATCCGTTAACATCCGTTATGCTTACTGAGTAATTTCCTCCGTTTAAACTGTCAATATCTTCAGTTGTCGATCCGTTTGACCATAAAAAAGAATAAGGAGTAAGTCCGCCTTCGGGTGCAATGTTAACAGAACCATTACCATCTCCATTGCAGGTCACATCTGAAACTGTTCCTGTAAAAGTCAGTTGAACAGGCACATTTATATTATAACAATCGCTGATTGTATCATTATTTGAATCGATAACGGTAACGCAATATGTACCACTACAAAGTGACCCAATATCCTGAGTAGTATCTAACGATGACCAATAATACGAATATGGAGCCATTCCACCGCCGACTGTCAGGCTGATAGAACCATTGCAGTTTCCGTAACAATCAACATTCGTTGTGACTGCAGACAGGGAGAGAAAGCCTGCATTACGCAGGTTGGAAGATTCTGATCTGTCAGATGCATCCTCATCAAAACGGGAATAATTCGTTGCCCCTTTTACCGGGGGAACTGTAATTGTCAACGAGGTGAAATCAGACGAATGAAGACAAGTTGTAGCTGTTGTATATGATGGAATTAATGGAGGATTATTTGAATATACTTGGTCCAGGGAAAATATAAATATCAGTAAGATTACAGCTCTAATTTTCATATTCAATAATATTTTCATATGACTATCAGGAATATACTTGACAATTCTGCGAAAGTTTAAAAAAATAATTCAAATTACCAAATCAATTATCATTTTCAAGTTTCTGAATCTTAACAAGGAAATAGAAAAAATTATAATATTGTCTCATGAAATATGATTAAACTTTAACAAGAGTAAGATTAATAGGTAAATTACATCTTAATACAAATTCAAAAATAGTATCTGGCACTATCCTAATACTTTTCCTGATACCACCACAGTTATAAATCACTTTGAAAAACATTATTTAATAAATTGCTTATCTTTTAGTTTATTTTTTTGCTTATTATTAAGTAATCTCCATCACAATATTATCCTTTTGAAATGGAATCAAATATTTTTATAGATTTTTCTTTGAATTTGTCTTCAAGATACCATTTTAAATGAGATGTGAAGCTTAACCTTACCTTTATTCTGCTTATGCAGATTAGACTACTTGCAAAGGCATTTGATAATTTAGTGAAATTTAAAATTTATTCTCCAGGTGACCCTCAACGGTCTGAAATCGAACCATTTTATAGAGGATTTGAGGAGGATTTACCGGTTGAGCGCTGACTTATCTCTGCATAATTGAACAATAAAATCAAAACAGTTAATTACGATATTTTTAATATTTTTACATCCTTGGACTGAAAGGTATTACTATTATTTTTCAGATCAATGGTTCACGTTTTTCTGTTGTAATAAGTCTGTAAGATTCTTGGGTGAAAAAAAATTGCTTATGAAAGAATTAAAGTGCGATAAATCAAGGTTTTCAAAGTGTCTGATAATTTTTATTTTGTCATTCGTCAGTTTTCCTTTATTCTCACAGTCAGACAGTCAGACAGTACCTTTGTGCAAGGGGTGGAATCTTTATTCCACAAACATTAATCCGGTTGATCCTTCTGTTTCAGCGGTTTTTGCAACTGTTTCATCAGAATTGATTGAAGTAAAAGATGAAAACGGAAATATTTATTCTCTTTCACCTTTGGTAAATAACCTTGGAAATTTGGTTGCAGGTAAGGCATATTTTGTTAAAATGACTAATAACCAGAACCTTATCATTACCGGAACAGCAATTCCTGAATATTCATCAATTGATCTTTCTGCAGGCTGGAATCTCAAGGCATGTTTAAAAAATATACCTGTACCTGTTGAAAATGACCTTTCGCCGGTACTACAGGATCTATTAATGGTGAAAGACGGTGGAGGACATGTGTTTTACCCTGCTTATCAATTGAACCAGATTGGAAATATGCAGCCCGGGCTGGGATACCAGTTGAATATGATGTCTTCCCGGACATTGACGTACGTTCCAATAATCTCAACAACACCGGTAATTCCTGTTGACCAGACCACAGTAACAAGCGGGGGCAACGTAATATCGGATTATGGATATGCTGTAACTGCACGCGGAGTCTGCTGGAACACGACAGGTAACCCTACTCTGTCAGATTCTCATTCTATTGATGGAACAGGCGCCGGAAGCTTTACAAGTAGTATTACAGGATTGATAGCTGATACTCAATATCATGTCAGGGCTTATGCTACAAATATTGCAGGAACAGCTTATGGATCGGAAGAAATTTTCCCCTCGTTTAATGCTTCTTTTACCTGTGGTAGCTCCACCATTTCTGATTACGATGGCAATATATACAATACCATAAAAATCGGAATCCAGTGCTGGATGAAACAAAACCTGGCAACCACACATTACGCTAATGGCACTTCTATGGTTGACGGAACAAACGCAGGAGATATCACCGATGATTGGTCAACAAAATATTGGTTTGTTTACAATAATGACCTTTCCAATAAAACAACATATGGCTTGCTTTATACATGGGCTGCAGCTATGAATGGATTTTTCAGTTCTGAGACTATCCCAAGCGGTGTTCCCGGCCCTTGTCCATACGGCTGGCATATACCCAGTTATTCTGAATGGTTTTGGCTGGTTGACACTTTGGGAAATGATAGTTATACCGGAGGCAAACTGAAAGAAACAGGTACAAACTATTGGAATGAACCTAATACAGGAGCAACCAATGAATCAGGTTTTACAGCACTTCCGGGAGGTTACCGTAACAGCACCGGAAATTTCGCCAATAAAGGAAATGATGGTTACTGGTGGAGTACGACCGAAGATTCTGAATATCCTTCCATGAAAGCCAATTACCTGTCTGTCGTTTACTCAGATGCCAAAGCCTACCAGCCTGTTGAAATGAAGTACATGGGGTATTATGTCCGTTGTCTGAGGTATTAAATCACATTAAAAAGAAAAACGGTATAATCAACTGACCAACTAATCTGTACTTAAATAACTTCAGTAATAATTGTCCCGGCTTTGTAATAAAATTAACAACAGTTTCTTTATGGAAAAAGAAAAGAAAAAGGTAGTTATTTTTGGTGTTGATGATATGTTGACCGATGATCTTTTTGATTATCTAAGACAGCTCTATCATGTCACAACTTATGGAGCTGAGGCTATTGCGTCAGAAGATAGCTTTGTGCAAAAAGCCAAAATGGCAGACGTCGTATGTTTTTTCAGTGGCAGAATCAGCGGGCAGGTTTTAAAACAGCTTGATAAAACTAAATTAATTGTCGTATGCTCGACAGGATATGATTATGTTGACGTTGAAACTGCTGCTGAATGTGGTATTGCAGTATGTAATAGTCCGAGTTTTTCTTCCCGCTCGGTGGCTGAATTTCAGTTTATGTTACTTCTGGCTCTTTATCGAAAGCTCCCTTCTGTTATAAAAGAAAATGAGTCCCATTTTGAATTCTCTTTTTCATTTAATGCTTTGATGGGACAGGAACTATTTAGTAAGACAATTGGAATTATCGGTACAGGAAACAACGGAACTCATGCATGCAGAATAGCACGGGGCTTTGGAATGGAGATACTGGCATACAGCAGGACTGTCAATTCTCAGCTTGTTGCTGATTTAGGAATAAAATATGTATCGCTTGATGAACTATTGAAGCGCTCAGATATTATCTCGATAAATATTCCACTTAATGATTCTACGAAACATTTTTTAGATCATGAGCATTTCAGCAAAATGAAAAACGGGGTGATAATCATAAATACTGCGAGAGGATCGGTGATTAACGAACCGGCTCTTATTGAGGCTCTGAAGTCAGGTAAAGTAGCTTCAGCCGGGCTTGATGTTTTGGAAAACAACACAAAAGACAACCCGCTTCTGAAGATGGAAAATGTCCTGGTAACTCCTCATATGGCCTGGGTTACAAGAGAAGCGCTTAAAAGAATGGTGGAATTGATGGTTGAGAATATCCTTGGTTACTTTATGGGTGAAGCACAAAATGTGGTCAATAAGGTTTATTTTAATCCTATCTCAGAAAAAGTGGAATGGGTTCGCCCCACCCTGGGAAACAAGGTTTCGATAGAAGTATGCCAGTCGCTTATGGATGCTTTGTATTCCGGTAATCAGAAGCCATCTGAGGCGGGGAAAATATTAATTACAAAGTATAAAAAAAACTTTTCAGGAGGAAGCGTGGAAGAGGCTGTATATCAGGTTACTCAATTTATCAAACATACATCTTTAGGTCTTATTTCACCCGGAAAAATTCATGATAAAGAATGCAGATTAACGCTTAAAGAAGGGTTGATTGGTCACCAACAGGGAAACAACACATTTTTGTGTGGGATCATTTCAGAAATATTTAAAATAGTCACAGGAAATATTTATTTTGTAACTGAAAATGAGTGTTCAGATAATAAGGCTAATCGAACATTTAATATCATACTTTCTGAGTAATAATGGAGAGCGACATGTATTTTTTCAATTTATCTTTGTATATTCCTGATTCCCAAAAGTCAGGGTGCAACTTGTTGAAAACCAGACAATAAATGAATTTTAATAAAACTGTTTAGTGCCATTACTATCAATCAAATACAATGTCATTTTTTTAGATTTTAGGAATTTATTAATACAGGTTATCAAATACAACTATTAGAAACATAAGATATTAGGAGAACATTTTATGACAACTTTTGATATTTCGGGTAATTCCGCCTTAGAGAATCTGGATTATTGGAAAAATTATCTGCAAGGCTCAGCTTTGCAAATCCCATTATATTTTTCAGGAGAAGGAGATGGGACTATGTCCAATTCAGTTAGTTTCAATCTTACTTCGGAACTTCAAAATAATCTGGAATTATTTGTATCTTCCGGAAAATACGACGTTTCAACTTTATTAACCGCATTATGGGCAACCTTGGCTTTACGATATGCTGATCAGGATGATTTTGTCTTGTTTTCGTTAGACCCTTTTGTGCCGATAAAAATATTAATGACTAAAGAAACAGGTCTTGATGAACTTATTACCAGTATTGCTTTGCAATCAGATGAAGGGAAGAGGCATCCTATCTTCAATATTGATCAATTGATTGAGCATCTGTATGCAGGTCACAAATCAGGCGTAAAATCGGGCATCGTAGCAATGCGGGAAGCAAAGAATTTTATTTCTCAGGATCAAAATCCCGAACATTTTGATGTAATATTTGAATTTGCTTCGAATAATATTAAATCCTTTAGAATTATTTTTAACGATAAGTTCGAGGAGTCATATATTAAACAAATTAGTAATCATTTTATATCTTTAATAGAAGGGATCATATCAAAGCCGGAAGCAAGTCTTTACTCGATCCCGCTCTTAACACCTGCAGAAATTCAAAATGTACTTTTTGAATTCAATAAATCTGATGTTGATTTCCCTGATGATGTTACTATTCCTCAGCTTTTTGAGGAGCAGGTTGAGAGAACTCCGGATAACATCGCCCTGATTTACAAGGGTGAAAGTATGACATACAGTGAATTGAATGCACGGGCAAATCGTCTGAGTCATTTTATCAGGGGTTATTACCACACAATATATGGGGAAGATATACTTCCGGATACACCGATAGGCATCTGTATGGACAGGGGCATTGGGATGATTGTTGCGATAATGGGTATTCTTAAGGCAGGCTGTGCTTATATGCCTATTGATCCGGACTATCCGGCAGATCGCCTCCGTTTTATGATGGATGATGCACTTGCACCTTTGGTAGTTACAGAAGTGGTACTTCTGGAGAAGCTCCTTTTTCTCAATGATACTGATTATGGAATTATTTCTCTGGATGGCGGTTGGAGAGTCATCTCAAAATATTCCGATAAAAATCCGGAACTCATCAACAATTCACGTAATCTGGCTTATATCATCTATACTTCAGGTTCCACAGGCCGGCCCAAAGGCGCCATGACCGAACACCGGAACGTGATTAACTATGCTTTTTTTGATAAAAAAAAGCGTCATATTAAACCGGGAAACCGCGTCCTTCAATTTTCCTCAATTAATTTCGATATGTCTGTGGGAGATATATTTCCTGCTTTGTTATTTGGGGCCACACTGTACATTACCCATAATGAGCTGAGAATGGATCCGGAAGCGTTATTAGATTTCCTTAAGGAACAGGCTATCAACAGTATATTCTTAACTCCTGCCGTATTATGTGCCATGCCGAAAGAAGATATACCCTCTCTTAAATCCATTTACGTAGGGGGCGAGATTTGCGACAGGGAAACATTAAATTTCTGGAGTAAAGAAAAATCCTTATTCAATGTTTACGGGCCCACTGAGGGTACAGTTATTTCAAATGGTTGTACCTATAACGAAAAGAGTTTAAGCACTGAAATTGGCCCACCTAACGATAACATGAAAGTGTATGTTCTCGACAAATTTTTGAATCCGGTGCCTATAGGCGTCCCCGGTGAACTTCATATTGGCGGGATAGGCGTGAGTAGGGGGTATTTGAATCGTCCTGAACTTACAGCCGAACGATTTATAATAAACCCTTTTAATACTCCTGAAGAAATAGCCGCAGGAACAAATCTCAGGCTTTACAAGTCGGGCGATCGGGTACGCTGGCTCAAAAATGGTTCAATTGACTTCCTTGGACGGGTGGATTTTCAGGTGAAAATAAGAGGATTTCGCGTTGAACCTGGCGAAATTGAAACCGTTCTTTTGTCGCATGGTGAAATAAAAGAATGTGTTGTTGTTCCTTATGAGGAAGGCCATGAGAATCGTCTTGCTGCTTATTATGTGCCAATGTCCGATACATCGCCTGCTATCACTGACTTAAAAGCTCATCTGGCAGAGTTTTTACCTTATTTTATGATCCCGACGGTATTCATGGAACTTGCTGAAATGCCTTTGTCGCCAAACAACAAAATTGAGCGCAGGTTATTACCACCCCCGGCTACAGGCCTTTTATGCTCCAGGGATCAATCCGCCCTGGAATACGTGGCTCCTGAAACTCCTCACGAAGTGGTGATTTCTGAAATCCTTCGTGTTATCATGAACCTCGAAAAAATCAGTGTGGACAGCGATATCTTCGACATGGGAGTTCATTCCCTGATGGCTGCGAAGATAGCCTCCGAAATAAGAAAGAAATTTTCCAAGAAAATTGAACTCAAAGATATTTTTGAGCATCGGAATATTAAAAGTCTCGCGAAATTTATCTCAGAGATTACCGAGAACGAAAAAGCGGAACTTATTTCAATTTCACGGGTCCCCAACAGGAAAAACATTCCACTATCATTTCAGCAGGAACAGATATGGTTTTTAAGCAAACTGGTTCCCAATAACAGGGCTTATAATTTTCAGTTTACTCTGACTCTGAAAGGTAAACTTGATAAAAAAATCCTGGTGAAGTTCCTCAATGAAATGGTTATCCGCCATGAGATATTAAGAACAACTTTCCATGAAGGCACACAGGGCCCGGTTCAGATTGTTCATGCACCCTGGAAAGTTAAACTTAATGAAGCCGACCTGACCTGTTTACCTGAAGATAAAAAAGCCGGAGAAGCGGAAAATCTAATAGACAAAGTGTTATCCCACTCCTTCGACTTTAGCAAACTTCCGCTTATTTCGTGGAGCCTTTATAAAATCAGTGAAGAAGAACATATTTTCCTTCACATGGAGCATCATTTTCTTCATGATGGATGGGAAGCAGGTATTTTCCTGAGAGAAATGAAAGCGTTTTATTGTGCGTGCCTGGAAGGCAAGCCCTCGCCTCTCCAGGAACTTCCAATACAATATGCCGATTACACTATATGGCAACGCAACAATCTTTCGGGCGATCGTCTTGAAGAAAAAATTAGTTACTGGATAAATAAAATAAAGGATTATCCTAGCGTCTTGAACCTGCCTGCCGACCACCCGCGTCCATTTGTACAGAGTTTTAACGGTAACGCCATAAGGCTTGAGTTAAAAAGAAGCCTGTATCATTCGCTGAGGGAATTCAGCAGGAATAACAAGGTAACTCTTTTTAATACAATGTACTCCGCTTTTTCTATTTTGATTTCAAAATACAGCCGGCAGTTGCAGTTTCTCATCGGCACAGGGGTTGCCAACCGCAATTTAAAGGAAACTGAGGGGCTAATGGGGATGTTTGTGAATACCGTTCTTCTTTATTCAGATCTTTCAAATAATCCGACCTTTCATGACCTTATAAATACAACAAAGGCGAGCATGATTTACGATGCCGCTCATTATGATATCCCTTTCATGCATATTGTGGAGCGGCTGAAAGCCGGCGTCACACCCGGGCGAAATCCCTTGTTCCAGGTATTATTCGCGTTTCACGACAGCGATGTTCCTCTTCTCGATTTTGGAGGACTTCATGGCGAATTGTTCGAAAAACACAATTCCACTTCCAAACTGGATATGAATGTCATTTGCATTCCAAGAGCCGAACAACATGTAGCCACAGAATCGGCTCACCTGGAAACGGAAGATATTACCATTGTTTGGGAATACAACAGCGATATTTTCGAGAGAGAAACTATACAAAGAATGTTTGATCATTATATGGTTCTCCTTGAAGAAGTCATTAAGTTCCCTGAAAAAAAAGTACAGGATATTGATTTGCTTGATCAAAAAGAGAAACAGAAGGTTTTAAGCGATTTTAATGATAACGATATTCATTACAACAGGAATAAAACCATAAAAGAACTTTTTGAGGAGCAGGTGAAAAAACGCCCCGATAAAGTCGCCATTATTCATAACGGGAAAGAACTTTCTTACCGGGAGTTAAATTTAAAAGCTAACAGGTTTGCTAACAAAATAATGACCATGTACCGGAATCATTTTGCCGGCGAATCGCTCCATAATAAGCCCGTTGGCGTGTGTTTGGAACGCGGGCCAGGGATGTTAACCGGAATTTTGGGAATTCTGAAATCCGGGGGGCATTATGTTCCCCTCCTTCCTCATTTTCCTGAAAACCGTCTGAAATTTATCATGGAGGATTCTGATATCAAGATCATCTTTTCAGAAAACGACATTGTGAAACAACTACCCTTTTTACCTGAACAAGGAAGAATCGTTGTGTCTCTTGACGAGGATCCAGATGATAACGCAAATAGTAGTGATGAGAACCCGGATAATATTAACAACTCCGGGGATATTGCATACATTATCTACACATCAGGTTCCACCGGAAACCCGAAAGGAGTTACAATACCTCATATCGCTGTAAATAACTTTGTTGAATCGGTCAAGGCGGATATAATTTCTGAAAATGATATTATTGCACAAAGCGCCAACTTCGCCTTCGACGCTTCTATTTATGAATTCTGGGGAACATTACTGACAGGTGCAACGATGGTCATTATTGACAACGAAAAAGTTGAAAATTTTACGTTGTTGAAAAAGGAAATTTCTGATAATAAAATCACCTCTGCCTGGTTTACAACTTCCCTTTTTAATGCTATCGTTGATTGCGACGCAGAGCTGCTATTTCCACTCAAATCCGTGTTGTTTGGCGGTGAAGCATGCAATGTAAGCAGCGTTAAAAAATTACTCGAGGTGAAACCGCCGTCCCTCATGCTCGTCAACGGTTATGGACCAACGGAATGCACTACTTTCAGCGCATACTGTTTCATTACAGACCAGTACAAGTACAGCGATATTATCCCAATCGGAAAGCCACTCCACAACTATTCTGCCTACATCCTGGATGCGAAACTAAACCCTCTGCCAGTAGGCGTTCCGTGACTCTCTTGCAATAGGTTATCTTAACAGGGCTGAACTTACCAAAGAACGGTTTATTGAAAATCCCTTTGTGTCGAAAGGTGATAAAGAGATACATAGAAATACCCGCCTTTACAAGACAGGCGATTTGGTGAGATGGCTACCGGATGGCAATATCGAGTTCCTCGGACGAACAGACTTTCAGGTAAAGATTCGCGGCTTCAGAATCGAACCCGAGGAAATTGAGACTGTGCTTCTAAGGCATGAGGATGTAAAACAATGCGTTGTA
>JAPLDU010000151.1 GCA_026391255.1 Bacteroidia bacterium
CGTTTCCAATCCGAACAATGCTATGAAACCAACCCAGACCGCCACACTTAAATTAATAGTATGCATTTGAAAAAGATCCCGCATATTTACACCACTCACTGAAAAATTCATAAACCAATCCTGCCCATAAAGCCAGAGCATAATAAAACCTCCGGCAAACGCAACAAAAACTCCTGAAAAATGAATAAATGATGCAGTGATGGTTTGAAACCGGAAATAAAGTATGAGGAAAATAAGAAATAGACTTATAGGAATAACTAGTGCCAATTTTTTTACCGCCCTGATCTGTTGCTGATAACTTCCTGCAAATTCATATGTAACTCCTTTGGGTATAACTAATTCCCCGGATTTAATTTTTGAATTCAGATATTCCTGAGCCTGGTTTACAACATTTACTTCTGCAAATCCGGGCTTTTTATCAAAAGTGACATAGCCGGTAAGGAATGTATTTTCACTGCGAACCATCTGAGGACCGCTTTCAAATTTAAAAGTTGCAAGTTCCCCAAGTGGTATTTGGCTCCCATCCATTGCAGGTACCAGGATGTTCTTAAGATCATCAGGAGTCGTTCTCAACTCACGTGCATAACGTACTCTAACAGGAAAGCGTTCACGCCCCTCAACAGTTCGTGTAAGTGTCATTCCCCCGACTGCCGATTGAATTACATCCTGAACATCTTTAATTGAAAGTCCATATCTGGCAATAGCGTGACGGTCAATTTGGATAAGAAAATAAGGAGATCCGACGCCACGTTCGGCAAATACTGACGAACTTTCAACAGTCGGAACATTTTTAAGTTGTTTTTCGATTTCAATTCCTGTTTTTTCAATGATTTCGAGATCTGGCCCATAGACTTTTATACCCATGGGCGCCCTCATGCCGGTAGAGAGCATGACCAATCGTGTTTGAATAGGCTGAAGTTTCGGAGCCGATGTCAAACCCGGCAATTGTGTCACGTTGATTATTTGTTTCCAGATATCATCGGGAGAATGTATTTCAGGCCTCCACTGCCTGTAATAATTTCCATGCTTGTCATAGATCAATAAACTCGTATCTATGGTTTGAAATCCATCTTTTTGAGGATTGTAAACTTTACCATTCCTGAGTATAAATGCTCCCGAACGGTTACTTTTAAATCTCATACGGTGTCCCTGATTGTCTGCCCCATTTCCCAACTGCCATTTCAACTTCAGGAATTGTTTCAATTCGCCGGTCAAGCATTTTTGAATATTCAATATTTTGCTCGACGCCTGCATGTGGCATACTTGTGGGCATGAGAAGAAATGATCCTTCATTCAAAGCGGGCATAAATTCCTTACCCATTCCCGGAAAAACAGATGAAAATTTTTCCCAGACGGCAGTATTCCGGATTTCATGTCCTGCTTTTTCTGACCCGTGTGCAATGAATCCAAAAATTTTGTCAAATCCCAGCCAGATTAAAATCCCGAATAATAGTGTGAGAGCCGGGATACTTAAAAATTTCACTTTATGTTTCAGGCACCAGCGCAGAACAGGCTCATAATGTTTTACCATCAGTGTCAATATAGTAAGAACAGAACCTATTAATAAAATGACAAATACAAAATTGACGGTAAAATGATTCTGCGGTCCAAGCGGTAACCATTCTTTTGTTAAGAAATAAACGGCGAATAAAATCGTAATTCCCAGATTTATCCTTTCGGGAAATTTTTGGTACTTTATATCCCACTTGTCTTTTAAGAGATTGTTGACACCGATAAAAATCAAAGCAACTGCTGGCCATGTTCCCCATAAAATAATAATTATAATACCCGAAAGTATCAAAATCCCGTTCCAGATTCTTTTTATTTTTCCTTTTTCTACCCTGATGGAAAATATCCAGTGAGCGAGGCTGGGTAATACAATCAACCCAAGCAGTAGCGATGCCAGCAATGCAAAAGATTTTGGTTTTCGGGCATTTCAAGGTGCCTGATAATATTTTCAACAAAGATTATTCCAATATCGACCATTACTCCGATAGCTATGGCAATACCTGATAAAGCCACAATATTGGCATCTACCCCTACAGTCCGCATGACTATGAATGTCATCAATACCGCTATTGGCAAAAGCCCGGATATGATGATTGATGCCCTGAGATTAATAATAAGAACGATGATTACAATGATACAAATGAGTATTTCATGCGAAAGTGCAGATTCAAGGGTGCCGATTGTTTCACGAATGAGGCTTGATCTGTCGTAAAAAGGAACAATTGTTACTTTTGATTGTCTTCCATCAGGAAGTGTTTTTGTAGGTAAACCGGGTTCAATAGATGCAATCTTCCGTTTTATGTTATTGATCACTTCCATAGGGTTTGACTTGTATCTTGCCACTACCACAGCGCCCACTGATTCCGAGCCTTCTTTATCCAGACCGCCTCTCCTTGTAGCAGGTCCGAAATTTACATGCCCGATTTGTCTGAGAGTAATAGGTACATTATCCCTGACACTTACCACAACCTCTTCAAGGTCTTCTAATGATTTAATGTATCCAAGTCCTCTGATCACATATTCTATCTTATTTAATTCCATTGTTTCTGCGCCGATATCCAGGTTTGAATTCTGAACGGCCTTCATCACATCCATGATAGAAACATTGTAGGATTTCATTTCCGCAGGATCGAGATCGATCTGGTATTCCTTTACATAACCTCCGACAGATGCCACTTCAGAAACACCTTCTGCAGAAGTGAGTGCATATTTTACATAATAATCCTGTATGGTGCGAAGTTCCTGCAGATCCCAGCCTCCGGCAGGTTTTCCTGTTTTAGGATCCCTGCCTTCAAGTGTATACCAATAGATTTGACCCAATGCCGTAGCATCCGGGCCTAAAGTGGGCTGCACACCTTCAGGCAAAGTTCCTGCAGGCAATGAATTAAGTTTTTCAAGAATGCGTGAACGGCTCCAGTAGAAATCAATTTTATCATTAAATATGATGTAGATAAATGACATTCCAAACATTGA
>JAPLDU010000111.1:0-26003 GCA_026391255.1 Bacteroidia bacterium
ATCACTCATCACTCATCACTCATCACTCCGCCTCATACCTGATTCTCATAACATATCATTTGCAGCTATCAAAAAACACACGTATAATTTTCAATAATATTACACGGAATATATTTATTTTGTATATTTGCAGGGGTAAATAATAACTTTTACAAAATGAATACGAAATTGACGTTAACTATTGAGCAGAGCATTATTGAGAGAGCAAAACGATATGCTAAAAATACAGGTCGCAGTTTATCTGACTTAATTGAGAATTACCTTAAGGTGATTACAAAAGAAGAAGACAATTCTGAAATCGTAATCACTCCAATAGTGAAATCATTAAAAGGCTCATTTAAAGCGCCATCAAAATTTGATTACAAGAAGGAATTATCAAAAACTTTAGCTGAAAAATATCTGTAAAATGGAAAGAGTACTTATTGATACTGATGTAATACTCGACTTTTTCTTTAACAGACAACCCTTTTCTGATCATGCTGCAGAGGTGTTATCACTTTGTGAGTTAAAAAAAATTCATGGATTTGTAACCCCGGTAATTCTTAGCAATCTATACTACCTTTTAAGACAAACAGCAAAACATGAGAAAGTCATTGAGAAACTTTCACGACTTATGACAATCACTGATGTATTGGTCATTGATAAGGAAGTGATATTACATGCTCTGGGCTCTGGATTTACAGATTTTGAAGATGCCTTACAAAACTTTGCAGCTATAAACTCCGGAAAAGTTGATTTAATTCTAACCAGGAATATTAAGGATTATAAAAAAAGCGAATTAGGTATAATGACACCTGAAAGTTATCTCAAGACGAAGATTGACGAACGCTAAGCTAATACCTGAAACTAAAAAAGATGAAGCTCCGGTTATCAATTATTATCATTCAATTATTTTTATATTTATATTCCAATGCTCAATTTGATCAGGAATTTTTCGATAACTCATTTATTAAAATACATCATATAAAGTTGGTAAAAGAATTTATTAAAGAACTGACTTCTGAAACCGACCTGCCTGATGGAGAATTACAACAACAAACCAGAGACACCGGGTTTGTATTAAATATGACTTTGAAGTTTAACAATTATGGTGAAATCACAGATTCACATTATAAAAGTGATGATATTGATAACTGGGATCCCCGTGGAGGAATTGTCCTGGAATCATCAATCGACATTTTTGATGAAAATTGCCAATTAATAGAAAAATTGAAGTATTTTGATGGAGTATATTCCGAAAGTCTTCTCTATGAATACAATATGAACGGGCAGCTCATTACTGAAAAAGAAAATGTCAAAGGAAAAATTTACCTGCTTGATTCTGTCTCATATGACAAAAGCGGCAATAATATTTTATATATCAATCGTTTCTTTCTATATGAGAAATCATTCGATTCCCAAAACAGGATAATAACTAATAAGACATATTCCTGCCGCGGATATGATGATGGCAAATTAGTTAGAATTGATTCAACAGTCTATCATTCAAATGGGAAAGTCCGGGAACAATATCTGTTTAATCGTTACGATGATAAGCTTATCTTAGATAATAAATTCATTGCAACATATGACAGCACGGGAAATATTTCAACCAGTGCAGTATACCGGGGAAAAAATCTACATTTGACTGATGATGGTTATTACCTATACAATGACAATCATCAAATAATTAAGTACTGGAAAAATATAGGCTTCGAAAATTCAACAACTACTTTTAAATATAATGAAAGAGGGGAGATGATCCAGAAAATAATTCTCCGTAAAAATTCGTACGAGATTTTAGAAAATGAAATTTTGAGATATGAGTATGAATATTATTGATTATTAAATTATCTGTTAGTTATATAATAGATTTTTATTTTCAATTAGTTCGATTAAACCACATTTTCAAATTCTCACATTTTCACATTTTCAAATTTCCAGTCTCATCCCGTCTTCTGCGGCAATGGTGTCGGGAAAAACTGACTGTGCCTGCTTCAATAAAACAGAAACATCCTTGTATCGTTCTGAAAAATGACCTATAACAAGTCGTTTCACACCGGCTTTTGCAGCGATAGCAGCAGCCTGCCGTGCCGTTGAGTGATATGTCAAGCCGGCCTGCTCTTCATGATCGTCACCATAGGTTGATTCATGGTAAAGCAGGTCGACGCCTTTTATCCGGCTGATGATTTTTTCCAAATAAGAGGTATCTGTACAGAAAGCGTAACTGACAGGTGCTGCAGGTGGTATGGTCAGAATTTCATTGTTAATTATTTCACCGTTTTCAGTGATAAAGTCAGCCCCTTTTTTGATCTTCACAATCTCCGAAACCGGAATATGATAATAGTCTATCAGATCCTTTCTGATATTCCTGTCCCTTGTTTTTTCCCTGAAAACAAAGGCAGCACAGGGAATACGGTGTTTCAACGGAAAGGTTTCCACGGTCATTTGTTTGTCTTCATATATCTTGCCGGTTGCATCAGCTTTAAACGGATGCCAGACAATAATAAAGCCCAGTTCCTCACTGTAATATTTCAACTGGCAGTCCAGTATATCCTCCAACTGAGGATGGCAGTATATATGCAGGTCGTTTTTGCGGCCCAGCAGGCTGAAACTGGAGATCAGTCCCAGCAGTCCGAAATAATGATCGCCGTGCAGGTGACTGATGAAAATATGATTTATCCTTCCAAACCTGATCCTGAAGCGGCGGAGTTGTATCTGTGTTCCTTCGCCGCAATCAACCAGGAAGATCTTTTCGTTATAATTCAAAGCCTGTGCCGTCGGAAACCGTTTCTCCGTCGGCATTGCCGAATTACTACCTAATATGGTCACTGAAAATGACAAGGGCGAATTAATGGTGAATAGTGAATGGTTAATAGTGAATAGTGAATAGTGTATGGTGAATAGGGAATGGTGAGTGGGTAACTAAGTCTCTCAGTCGCCCCATCGCTTAGTTCGCCTCGTCGCTTTGTCACTCAGTCTCTATATCTCTCAGTCGCCCCATCTCTTAGTTCGCCTTGTCTCTCAGTCACTTCGTCACTCAATCCCTTCCTTACTGAACATCTCCACAGCTTCCTGCATATTTCCGGCCGTTTGCAAATCAAAGCCGAGTTGTGAAATATCAAAGAGCTTTTTAACCTCTGGTTGTAAGCCGGAAAGAATAAATCTTCCGCCTGCATTACGGCAAAGGGTGTTGGCAAAACGGATAGCGCTCAGTCCGGATGAATCGCAGTAAGTACAATTGCTGATATCGAGAATCATATTTTGTTCCCCACTGCCGGCTATTAATACTAACCTGGATTTTAAACCAACTGACAGCTCAGAAATGAGCTCATTATCCAATACCCTGATGCTTGTAAAATCTGACGATTTTTCGATCAAGAAGTCCATGCTGATGGAAAATTATTCAGAAGCTTTGGCGCTGCTGTCCATCTCGTTTTTAAGAGCTGCCAGTTCAGCAATATCCCCGAGAGTGGTTTTTTCAAGATTATCCTTCACCATCTTCACTGCTTTCTTGCTGGCAGAATCATCTTTTTTGCGGCGTGTCACATCTTCCACTTTTTTCACATCTTCATAAATACGACTGTGGGATAAAATGATACGCTTTGCCTGTTTTGAGAATTCAAGTACTTTGAACTGCATTTTTTCATCCACTCTGGCCTGAGTACCGTCTTCCTTGATCAGGTGACGGGGAGTGGCAAATCCTTCCACACCATATGGCAGGGCAATTACAGCGCCTTTATCGAACAGTTCAATGATGGTCCCTTCGTGTACCGAATCAACAGCAAACACTGATTCAAAAACATCCCATGGATTTTCTTCCAGTTGTTTGTGGCCAAGGCTTAAACGGCGGTTATCCTTGTCGATGTCAAGCACTACCACATCCAGTTTTTCTCCGATAGAGGTAAACTCGGCGGGATGTTTGATTTTTTTTGTCCATGAAAGGTCGGAGATATGAATGAGGCCGTCGACACCTTCTTCAATTTCAACAAATATTCCAAACCCGGTAAAGTTACGCACGATAGCGCTGTGTTTGCTTCCACGGGGATATCTTTCCTCGATGTTCTGCCATGGATCCTGGCGAAGCTGCTTGATACCAAGCGACATCTTTCTTTCGTCCCGGTCAAGGGTCAGGATAACACATTCCACTTCGTCGCCTACATTCAGGAATTCCTGTGCGCTGCGTAGATGTTGCGACCACGACATTTCCGAAACGTGGATGAGTCCTTCAACACCAGGGGCAATCTCAATAAATGCACCGTAATCGGCAATGACTACTACTTTTCCTTTTACCTTGTCACCGACTTTCAGTTCAGGGCCGAGGGCATCCCATGGGTGAGGAGTGAGTTGTTTGAGACCGAGGGCAATACGCTTCTTGGTATCATCGAAATCGAGAATGACCACGTTAAGTTTCTGGTCAAGTTCAACTACTTCCTCAGGATGACTGACTCTGCCCCACGACAGGTCGGTTATATGTATCAGACCATCAACACCGCCAAGGTCAATGAAGACACCGTACGTGGTAATGTTTTTAACAGTACCTTCGAGTATCTGACCTTTTTCGAGACGGGCAATGATCTCTTTTTTCTGTTGTTCAAGTTCAGCTTCAATCAGCGCTTTATGAGAAACCACCACGTTGCGGAATTCATGATTGATCTTCACTACCTTGAATTCCATCACTTTATTAACAAATGCATCATAATCGCGGATAGGTTTCACATCAATCTGTGAACCAGGTAAGAATGCTTCAATACCAAATACATCCACGATCATACCACCTTTTGTGCGGCATTTGATGAATCCCTTGATGATTTCGTCCTGCTCAAGCGCCTGGTTAACACGTTCCCAGGAACGGTTCTGGCGCGCTTTCTTATGTGAGAGCTTTAACTGGCCGAATTTATCTTCCTGGCTCTCAACATAAACTTCTACCTTATCACCAACCTGAAGGTCAGGATTGTAACGAAATTCATTCAGGCTCAGTACGCCTTCTGATTTGTATCCGATATTCACTACTACTTCACGCTTGTTCATAGATACTACGGAGCCTTCCACCACTTCATTCTCATGAACGGTCTGCAGGGTTTTATCGTAGATATCTTCCAGTTCCTTCCTTTCTTCAGGAGAGTAATATTCGTCCCCGCGGATTAATTCGTCCCACGAGAACTCTTTCTTTTCAACAATAACCGGTTCAATGGTTACTTCGCCTTCTTCTTCCGGAATATCCTCCACTTCCTCATTTCCTTCCTGCTCATCATAATCGTCATCATCAATCTCAGGTTCGTTAAATTCCTTGTATTCCTCTTCGTTTTCTTCTTTAATTTCTTCCTCAGTTTCTTCAACTTCCGGTATTTCCTCCTTTACCGTTGTTTCTTCAGCTGCCGGAGATTCTTCACCGGCTACTGCCAGATCTTCTTTGTTTTCAATCTGTGCATCAGCTTCGTCGCTGATAAGATCTTTTTCTAATTCAGACATGTAAATAATTATTAATTATTAAGTTAGACATTATGTTTTTTAATTACAGGGCTGCAAAGATATTACTTTTTCATGAAACGGAATGTTTTTTTCAAAAATTTTCTTTAGGCAATAGGCATTATGTGAATTATGTGTTATAAGTTGAACAATTGAACTCCGCCTCCGGCGGACGAACATGACGAACATGACATTCATGACTAACGACTAACGACTATTGACTATAATATCCTTTTGAGTTCAAGCAACGAATGAATTTCAAATGTGACTATTTCGTTATGCGATTTTTTATCTGAATTCACATATACCTGGTCAATACCTGCATTCCGTGCCCCTTTAATATCCACTTCCAGGTCATCACCTATCATCAGTGATTCAGAAGGATCAGCATTTGCTTCCTGCAGTGCATGTTCGAAGATAGCCGGATCGGGTTTCTGAACACCGGCTGCTTCTGAAGTAATCACTTTGTTAAAATACTGTGACAGGTCGCAATTTTCGATTTTTGTAAACTGAACTTCTTCAAACCCGTTTGTAATGATGTATAATGGGTATTTTTTCTTGAGGTAGGCCAGTACCTCGTGGGTATAAGGCAGTAATTTGTTTTTCATCTGACTTAACCCGAGAAAATCGACACCAATTTTTTTTGATAATTTCAGGTCGAAAATACCAAAATGCTCCAGAGTAAGCCTGAACCTTTTCCAGAGTAATACTTCCTTGTGCAGTCTGCCTTCCCGGTATTCATGCCAAAGAATTTCATTATGCATTTTATATGCTTCAGCAAATTTTTCAAGTGACATTACGGCAGGCAACAGGCAGTACTTATCGATAATATCATGTAATGCCTCGCTGGTATTCGTATCAAAGTCCCAGAGAGTACGGTCAAGGTCAAAAAAAATGCAGGAATATTTTTTCGTTTTCATCCAGGTTGAAATATCGGTTCAGGGACAACTGACGCAGGGACAACTGGCCAGTTGTCCCTGCGATACCGGTTGTCCCTATTCCCATTCTATGGTAGCAGGCGGTTTGGAACTGATATCATAGACAACCCGGTTGATTCCTTTTACATTATTGATGATCTGGTTGGAAATGCGGCTGAGGAATTCGTAGGGCAGGTGGCACCAGTCGGCCGTCATTCCGTCGGTCGATGAAACCGCACGCAGGGCAACAACATTTTCATATGTTCTTTCATCTCCCATTACACCGACAGTTTGAATCGGCAACAGGATAGCGGCTGCCTGCCATACCTCGTCGTACAGACCGGCATCTTTCAGGCCTGAAATAAAAATGTCATCCACTTCCTGTAAGATACTCACTTTCTCAGGAGTAATATCGCTGATAATGCGAATAGCCAGGCCGGGGCCTGGAAACGGATGGCGTTTAAGCAGGCCGGAGGGTAAATTCAGGGCAGCGCCCACACGCCTGACTTCATCCTTGAACAATAGTTTCAGAGGCTCCACTACCTTTAATTTCATAGTTTCAGGCAGTCCGCCGACATTATGGTGAGATTTGATGGTTGCTGAAGGCCCTTTCACAGAAATGGATTCGATCACATCAGGGTAAATGGTACCCTGGGCAAGCCAGCTTACCCCCTGCACTTTGTGAGCTTCTTCATCAAAAATCTCGATAAAAACACGGCCAATGATCTTTCTTTTGGTCTCGGGATCAGCTACTCCCCTGAGCCGGTCAAGAAATTTGGCTGAGGCATCCACTCCTTTCACATTCAGGCCCATGTTCCGGTAAGATTCGAGTACGTTGGCAAATTCATTTTTTCTTAACAGGCCATTGTCAACGAATATACAGGTGAGATTCTCATGTATAGCCCTGTGAATAAGAATGGCAGCAACCGAAGAATCAACGCCGCCTGAAAGTCCAAGCACCACCCTGTCGTTTCCCAGTTTTTCCCTTAGTTCCCTGATGGTAAGCTCCACAAATGATTCAGGAGTCCAGTCCTGCCGGCAGCCACAAATATTTACTACGAAATTTTTAAGAAGCTGCAATCCCTGGGTGGTATGGTACACTTCAGGATGAAACTGTATGCCCCAGGTTTTCTCGTTGTTAACCTGAAAAGCAGCCACTTTCACATCTCTCGTGCTGGCTATCAGTTTATAATAATCAGGAATGCGGGAAATGGTATCGCCATGTGACATCCACACCTGGGTATTCAGTAGAATGTCATGGAACAAGACATTATCATGATCGATGTAATCAAGGTTTGCCCGCCCATATTCGCGGTGCTTCGAGGGCAATACCTCTCCGCCAAAATTGTGGGCAAGATGCTGTGCACCATAACAAACACCAAGCAGGGGAATTTTTCCTTTTATATCAGCGAGATCGGGTAGGGGGGAGTTCTCATCCCTGACTGAGAAAGGGCTTCCCGAAAGTATCACTCCTTTGACCATGGGATCATAGGCAGGAACATGATTAAACGGATGTATCTCGGAATATACATTCAGTTCTCTTACCCTGCGGGCAATCAGTTGGGTATATTGTGAACCAAAATCAAGAATGATGATCTTTTCCTGCATGATTTATCAATTTGGTTAATAATGAAATATATCTTTTCACTATTGTTTGGTAATACTATTTTTGTAAGGTATCAACCCTTTTACATGAGATATAAAATATTTCGCCCACTACGGGGCTTATTTTCATAGTGATCGTAATTTCTACCGATATTAAGTCACTACGTGACTATCCCGTAGGGATAATATATTGGTAGAAAACAATCTGCCTCTGAATAATAAGTTCCGTAGGAACGAAATATAAATTTTTTGCAGGACAATAGTAATATCATTTATTATTTATTGAATTTTTTCAGCAGGTCTTTCACAGCATCTTTATGAACGGTAATACCGAGCATTTTCAGTTTAAAATAATCTTCGTGGAAAAAATAAAACCCAAACTCAGGAGCTTTCTCGTCGTTATTCCTCGAACCGGAGCTTGAATCTTTGATCAGGTACCAGTCCTTACCGTTTTTCTCGAGGTATCCTACCAGGTGCATCCCGTGATCATCGCCTGTGGTTTGGTTTGAAAAGCGGAACTGGCGGGCATCATCATCAATATAATCTGAAGGAATATCAAATGTAGGGATCATGGCAGCCTGTGTTGCTCTGTCCATGCCGGGTTCAGACACATCGCCGCCGATGGCCATTGTGTAACCGTTACGGATTGCGCCTTTCACGGCTTTCATGAATTCATCAAGGGGTACATTGTAATATTCCTTGCTGTGCCACCAGTTATCAGGGACTTTGTATTCTGCCTGCTGCCAGAATGGCTCCTGTTCAAGGGACATGATCTCGACATAATCATCTAATTTGAGTTTTAATACGTCAGACATAAATGTTTTTGGGGTGTAATTCTTGCCATTGTACGTAAAATTAGCAGGCGGCTGGCCAATATAGTGATTCATAATTTCTTTGATGGTAGCAATGGCTTCTGTTTCATTCCAGGCATTCCGTGCTTTAACAGATTCAAGGTATGATGTCATCTCTTTCACCATCTGATCATGCGAATGGAATTTCTGTCCTTTCGGAAGTCCTGTATAAACGTCCTCAGGAACAGTGCCGTAATCCCTGTAAATACGCGTAACCGCATTTGCTTCCGATCCTTCACTGAAATTGGAGTTGCCACGTTCCTGGATGTAACGTTTTGCTTTTTCGACATACTCCCAGTAAACAGTAAAAATTTCAGAGATTTTGATTTTCTGCCCTGTGAGGCGGTACACTTCCGTTTCATAATAGGAAGTAGTGGAAAAAGCCCAGCAGGTGCCGGCATTTCCCTGGGAAATAGTAGGATTGTACCACTGAACATTTTTATACAGGCTCATTTTATTGGGAATATCAATCCCGCTCATGTCCATCTGAAAGCGCTTGTCAACCTCGGCCGGTTCTTTCTTTTCCTTTACATCCCTCACATCTTTCAGGATCACATTCTGGTAATAACCAGGAGCATATTCCTTAAATAAACTTTTGTCCTTTTTCTGGGCAAATAAGGTGATGCCGGAGAATATCAGGGCAAGCACCAATACTATTGTTCTCTTCATTTTTTATCAGATTTGGTAAGGCTGCAAATATATATGAAAAAATGATTTATCATTAATATCTTATTTCTGAAATCCTGACACGTTTTGGCAAAAAAATCCGAAAAACAAATCACAAAAAACAAATAAATAACAATATCAAAATTTCAAATATGAAACAAACTACTTTGAATTTGTTATTTTGTTGATTGATATTTATTTGTTATTTGTATTTTGAGATTTGTGATTTCTTGTTTGGTTGTGTGGCTCGTCCACATTGGGCAGTAATAATTAATGGAACGCAGATAACGCTGATCAATATGATAAACAAATAATATGTTTTGAGTTTATTAATATCTCAAGATTTTGCTATAAATTACTTTTTACCCACCCCTGACCCCTCCCTGCGAGCAAGGAGGGGAACTGAGTTCTGCCAAATTAGTACATATTACATAGCGGACAATCCCCTCCCTGCCAGCAGGGAGGGGACGAAGGGGAGGGTACATAGAATAAGATTATACGTTAATAATCACAAACTTATAAAATTCAAAACAGCTTCACAGATATTTGAATATCTTTGCCCCCCGCTAATTTTTCCGTAAAATCATGGGACTGAAAAGTATTGTTATCATATGTAAAAACCTGATCCTCAGTCCGGCCAATGAGTGGGAACGGATTGCAGTCAGATCATCAGGAAAGAAGGAACTCCTGACTGGATTTGTATTGCCTGTCATTATCATTTGTTTTCTTGCCAGGATTGCAGGCCAGGCTATCTTTGCCAGGCACTTTGAATTCTTACCTGCCCTGATAACAGCCATCATTCCGGTGATCGTAATGCTTGCCGCAATTTACCTGACCTCTGTTCTTGTATATCGCCTGGCACCCAGCTTCAAATCAGAAAAGAACAAGGACCTGACATTCAGCCTGATTTCATATTCGCTTATTCCTGTATTCCTGGCTTCTTTGATTGAAGGACTTTTTCCGGCATTACACCCGGTTGAATTAATTTACCTGTATACAATTTATTTAGTTTATACGGGAATAACACCCTTACTGAAAGCGCCGGAAGACCAGAAATTCGGTTATGTGTTCATTGCATTGGTCATACTAGCCGGAATATCCCGCATTACTTACCAGGTAATGGTGTTCATTCTGCCATATCTCGGACTTCATACTTCATGAACAACCAGATCAACATAAAAAACAAGCGGGCCGAACATTTCTTTGAAATATCCGAGACTTTCACTGCGGGCATCATCCTCACGGGGACAGAGATCAAATCCATCCGGCAGGGAAAGGTCAGCATTGTAGATGCTTATTGTTTTTTTAAGGATGGTGATCTCTGGATAAAAGGGATGCAGATTGCGGAATACGAATACGGAACTTACAATAACCACGATCCGAAACGTGACAAAAAATTACTGCTGAACAAAACCGAGCTGAAAAAACTTGAAAGGAAAACCAAGGAAAAAGGTTATACTATTGTGGCGCTGAAATTATTTCTGAATGACAAGGGCCTTGCCAAGCTTGATATTGCTCTTGCCCGCGGAAAATCCATGCATGACAAACGTGAGGATATCAGAAGCAAAGACGCCAAACGGGATATGGACAGGTATATGAAGAAATAGTAGCAGCGTAGCTGCGACCTATTTAGAGTCTGTCCATAATATTCAATATTTTGATTAACGAATATCGATTACTCACAACTATTTTTTATTTTTTAAGGTGTTCGTGAAATCGCTTCGCTAAGTTAACGATTTTAGATTTTTGAAGTTATCATAAAATCAGATGATTGCAATTACTTCATAAATCAGAAATCGTTGATCCTTGTTCTTAAATCAAAAAAATGACTTTATAGACAAACACTATTTATAGAATCGAAATTCCCAGGCCGGGAAATATACCTAACACAACCAACCCGATCAGGCAAATCACAAAGGCAGTCTTATATGCAATCCCTGTCTTTAATTCAGGTTGATCACCATCGTGAAAGTAAATGGCAGTCAATATTCTGAAATAATAATAAATAGCAATCAGTGCGCCAATAATGGCAATAATGACCAGCCAGGTAAAATGTTCCTTAATTGCTCCAACAAAAAGAAAATACTTGGCAAAGAACCCGGCAGTGAGAGGTATGCCGGCCAGTGACATTAATGCAACAGCCATCACCAATGATAAAAAATGATCGGAATGGTTCAGCCCATTGAATGAATCAACCGTTCCTTCATCACCCCTGGCATTTTTAACAATGATGAGAACACCAAATATGGCAATGCTGGCCAGTGAATAGCTGAAAGTATAGAACAACATGGAACCCGCCGACATGCTATTAAGAGAGATAATGGCCAGAAGCAGAAATCCCGAATGTGAAATAGCTGAATAGGCCATCATTCTTTTGATACCATTTTGACGTGTTGCCACCAGATTAGAAATGATAAGGGTTAGAGCTGTTATTCCCCAGAGTGTTGGCTGCCAGAACCCCGTTAATTGAGAGAAACACCCGGAAAATAATTTCAGGAAAGCGGCAAAACCGGCTGTCTTAACCACTGTTGCCATAAACAAAGTGATCAGGGTGGGTGATCCTTCATAAACATCGGGAGTCCAGAAATGAAAAGGAATTGCAGCTACTTTAAACGCCATACCGATTAGTATCAGGATTAGACCTGCAAGAAAAAGAGGTGATACCACTCCATTGCGGCTATTAACGAATTCAGCAATTCCCTGAACATTGAATGTAGCAGTGGTTCCATAAACGAGGGCAATTCCAAGCAGGAAAACTGCCGAAGCAAAGGAACCAAGCAGGTAATATTTAAAGGAAGCTTCATTGGAAATAACGGAAAACTTCTTGCTTCCTGCCAGAACGTACATGGGCAACGATAAGGTTTCAATGCCTATGAACAACATAGCCAGGTTGGAAAATGATACCATCAGGATGGCCCCGGTAAGTGAAAACAACATCAGAGCATATATCTCAGCCACATGAAATTCCACTCCCCGGTAATACTGGCCGGCCAATAACAGGATAATCACGGTAATCACTGTCATTGAAAAGGAAAATGCCACAGAATAATGGTCAATAATAAGCATATCACTGAAGAGGTGCCTGGCAGGCCCCCATTCAAAGACGAGGCTGACAGAGGCTGCCAGCAAACCGGTTATCGCAACCGGTAATAATGAACGTCCGGACTTCAGCAGCCCAAGGTAAAGCATAATAATACCCAACACCGGTAATATAATGAGCACCGTCATAATGAGCCTGATGTTAGTTCTACAATTCCATGAACTGCACTACTTCCGATATCAAGGATCAATTGAGGGAACAGGCCGGTGATAATAATGATGGCAGATAAAATAAACAGAACAATCTTTTCTGAAGTGCCAATTTCAATTATTGATGCAGTAAGCTTGTTTTCATTACCCAGCATGGTTTTCTGGTACATATTTAAAAGATAAACAGCCCCGGATATGATAGTAATTCCGGCCAGGGCAGCAAATATGAGTTTATACTGAAATAATCCGGTAAAGATCAGGAATTCACCTATAAAACCGTTGGTTAGCGGCAATCCGATACTTCCCAGCATGATGATCATAAAAAAGCCGGCCAGTACAGGGGCATGGTTCCTGATGCCGCCAAGCTGGTCAATCATTCTTGTACCGGTTTGTTTTTCAATAATATCAGAAATATAAAACAAACCGGTAACAATGATCCCGTGGGCAAACACCATGAATAAGGTGCCCTGAAGCGCTACCAGGTACCCGGAAAACAAACCTGCCGCCATGAGGCCGATATGAGATAAGGACGAATAAGCAATGATCCTTTTCATGTCCTTTTGTCTGAAGGCTATTACCGATCCGTAAATGATGCCGGTGATGGCAAGAATAATAACCACATTCTTCCATTCCGCCACTCCCGCAGGTAAAACGGGTATGAGCCAGCGCATAGCACCGTATATTCCCATTTTTGACATGAGTGCAGCAAGTAGCATGCTGCCTTGCGCAGGAGCGACGGTATACGTATCGGGCTGCCAGGTATGAAAAGGGAAAAGAGGCATCTTTACGGCAAAACCTGCAAGTAACAACCAGAATAACCAACTTTGTGTGCCCCGATCAATGGAATGATGATAAAATCCTGACAATTCAAAGCTATGGCTACCGGCTGCACTCAGGTATATATAAATAAAGCCGGTGAGCATAAGCAGACTGCCGGACAAGGTATAAATGAAGAATTTCAGGGTAATGGATTTCCTGTTCTCCCCGCCCCATAACAAAATGATAAAATACATGGGGATTAGTGCAAGTTCCCAGAAAACATAGAACAGAACAGCATTAAAAGATGTAAATACTCCCACCATGGCTGATTGCATGAGAAGTATCAGCCCGTAAAAAGCCCCGGGGTTTCTGACCTGTCGCCTAAACCCGGTCAGAATGACCAAAGGAACAATCAGAGAAGTTAGCAGAACCATGGTTATACTTATCCCATCCAAACCAATGCTGAACCTGACATCGGGGCTGTAAATCCAGTATTGCTGCATCGCAAACTGTATTCCACCTGAAGGACTGAAATGGAATAAGCAATAAATTAAAACAATAAGTTCTGCCAGGCAGGCCGTTAATGCCAGCATCATTACTCTTTTTTCATTTTTCAGAAAGAAAAGGATCAATCCGGCAATCAGCGGTAATATGATAAGCAGTATTGTGACCATATCAGAACACAAAAAAATTCAGGATTAAAATCAGGATAAGCCCGGCTGCCATCACAAACAGGTAAAGTTTAATGCTTCCGTTCTGCACCTTTTGCAAGCGGTTTCCAGTGGCGTTTACTAATCTGCCAAAACTATTCACAAAATTGTCAATAATTTTTATTTCACCTGTTCTGAATAAATTCTCCGACAACCACTGATAAGGTTTTTCAAACAGAAATGCATAAATTTCATCAATGTAAAACTTGTGCAGAATAGTTTTCTGAACCGGGTTCATGGATGACTCAGAAGTGGCCGGAACCATTGCTTTCCTGATGTAAATGAAATAAGCAAAGAGGATGACACTTAATAATAAAACCAATGAGGCAGCCACCAGGATTAGTTCCGTACGATTTTGCAGATGTCCATTATTCAAAGGAATGTCGGCAAAGACAGGTTTCAGGAAACCGGCAAAAGCAGTGTGACCGCCAAAAACAGAAGGGATATTGATAAATCCGCCGCCAAAAGACAAAATTGCGAGTATGATCAATGGAATGGTCATCACTTTAGGAGATTCATGAAAATGGCCGGCCTGTTCTGAGGTGTACCTGCTCTTCCCGTAAAAAGTCAGGTAAAGCAGACGAAACATATAGAAACATGTCAGCAATGCTCCTGCCATGGTGACGATCCATAATACCGGGCTGTTTTCAAATGCACGTTTAAGTATTTCGTCTTTTGAAAAGAAGCCTGAGAAAGGAGGAATGCCGGAGATTGCTAGGGTACCGGCAATAAAAGTGAACAAGGTAAGGGGAAAGTATTTTTTCAGTCCTCCCATTTTCCGGATGTCCTGTTCGCCTTGCATGCCATGGATCACACTTCCCGCAGCAAGGAACAGTAAGGCTTTGAAGAATGCATGCATGCCGAGGTGGAAGATGGACGATGTAAATGCACCCAATCCAAGTGCGGTGAACATGTATCCCAACTGGCTGACAGTGGAGTAAGCAAGCACTTTCTTGATATCATTCTTCATTATTCCTACAACAGCAGCAAATATTGCAGTGGTGACACCAATCAACAGGATAATATTCATAGTGACAGGAGAAAGCACAAACAACAGGTGAGCCCTTGCTACCAGGTATATTCCGGCGGTAACCATGGTAGCGGCATGAATGAGGGCAGACACCGGCGTAGGACCGGCCATGGCATCAGGAAGCCAGGTAAATAATGGTATTTGTGCCGATTTGCCCAATGCTCCAATCAGTAATAAAATAGTGGATAATGTCAGCATGCTGTTTCCAGTGGTCAGTACGGAGGCTTTGGATGTTATTTCAGCAAAGCCCAGGCTTCCGAAATTAACAAACAGCAGGATCATACCAAGCAGAAAGCCAAGGTCGCCGATCCTGTTCATAATAAAAGCCTTGCGGGCCGCATAGTTAAAATCATCATTTGATGACCAGAACCCGATGAGTAAATAACTGCATAAGCCAACACCTTCCCAGCCGGCAAACATAAGAAGGTAGTTTCCCGCCATAACAAGTAACAGCATGGAAAAAATGAAGAGGTTCATATTGGCAAAGAACACGCCAATCCTTTCATCACCACGCATGTACCCGATTGAATAAATATGAATCAGAAGGCCAACGCCGGTAATGATAAGCATCATGGTTACCGATAAGGGATCGACCAGGAATTCAAACGGAACCTTCAGGCTGCCGGCATGTAGCCAGTTATTAAAGACGACTGTCTGCGATACAAAATTTCCCCTGAGAATCTGAATAAATAAAATCAGCACCGGGATCAAAGAACCTGATACCGAAATACTGGCAACAATCCCTGCCATGTCACCCTTTTTCTTTTTACAAAAAAAGGTATTGAAGAGGAACCCAAGTAAGGGCATGAGCAGGATGGTCGCTATCAGAATCTTCATTGATAGTAAGTAATTGTCTTTCTCTAAAGTCTGTTATTTGATTTAAGAACAAGGATCAACGATTTCTGATTTGACTGAAAATCAAAGGTCAAAAATCGTTAATTACTAATTAATGTCGTATATTAACAAAAATTAAATAGAACGCTGATGACGCAGATTGTTATGATTATTTAAGATTTATCGGATGTCAACGATTATCTGCGTTTATCATATTTATCAGCGTTATCAGCGTTCCATTCTTAACTATACGACATTGAATCACTCATTTGTTTTCATTAATTTTAAAATTTAAGCTCGGTTCCGGTAAATAATTCATCCTTTCAGCCGGGTCAGGACATCAATATCAACAGAGTCAACTTTTCGTTTCATCATTACTAAAATGGAAAGACCCACAGCTACTTCAGCGGCAGCCACCAGCATAATAAAAAATACAAATACCTGACCTGCAGAATCTGAATGATAAGCTGAAAAAGCCGTCAGTAAAAGGTTCACAGCGGTAAGCATCAATTCAATGCACATCATGATAATAATGGTATTCCTGCGAAACAAAACTCCCATAAATCCAATGGCGAACATAGCCAGGCTGATGTACAAATAATGTTCAACCGGGATCACCTGAATGGCGCTGCTAATTTTATTCATTAGATAATTTTATTAATCGTAATCGTCATGGGCGTCATGAGCGTCATGTGTGTCATGAGAGTCATGGGCGTCATAGATGTGATAAAGTGACGAAGTGATAAAGTGACAAAATATCTTTGACATTGCTGTATATCTTTTTGATGACTTTATGAACTTTTAACCGCCTACTGCCTCTTACTCAGCATCAGCGCGCCGACCATTGCTGACAGGAATAGTACTGATGACATTTCGAACGGAAGCATAAAATCTTTATATAAAACCATACCAAGGTTTTTCACCAGGCCAATACTGCTGTCGAACTTGCCGGACAACGGGGCCGTGAGGCTGCCTTTCAGGGCAGCGACCAGCACAAGGAACAACAGGCCGCCTGAGACAACAGCCGCAATCCTGATGAGAACGGAACGATGAGTATCGATTTTCGCATTCAGGTTAAGCAGCATCAGTACAAAAAGGAACAACACCATCACAGCACCGGTGTAAACAATAATATGCACAACGGCAAGGAACTGGGCATTGAGTAAGATGTAATGACCGGCTACCATCAGAAAACAGATGATCAGGTATATAACGCTATTGATGGGATATCTTGAAAATACCACCATCAGGGCGCTGATGAGCATGATCGCTGTTAACAGATAAAACAAAAAAACCATGTTGAATTACGAATTACTTTTATGAGTTATGAGTTATGAATTATGAGTTGAACATTTGAACATACGAACAATTGAACAATCGAATATACGAACAGTCGAAGGATCGAACAAACGAACATGACGTTCATGACGTTCATGACGTTCATGACGTTTATGACGTTTATGACGTTTATGACGTTCATGACTCTTATGACTTACGACTATTGACTTATTTATTGTGAAATAACAATTTATTCTTTTTAAATTCCTTCACAGCGGGTGTTTGTCTTTGAGAAACATCAATCCGTTTGGCATCATCTAAGGGTTCTAACAGTATATCTTTACAATAAATGAGATCATTGCGTTGATATTCTGATGGAACCAGCCTGTTAGTAAGGAATATTGCTTCCTCCGGGCAGGCTTCTTCGCAATCGCCGCAAAATATGCACCTCAGCATATTGATCTCGTATACTTTGGCGTACTTTTCTTCCCTGTAAAGATGTTCTTCACCCGGTTTTCTTTCAGCAGCCACCATGGTAATAGCCTCAGCCGGGCAAGCAACTGCGCACAATCCGCATGCCGTGCACCTTTCACGTCCGGCATCATCACGCTTCAATACATGCAGACCCCTGTACACGGGGCTGAATTCCCTCTTTTCTTCCGGATAACTGATGGTTGCTTTTTTCCGGAACAAATGTTTAATGGTGATATACAAACCTTTCACCACAGCCGGAAGGTAGATCCATTCGAGGAAGCTCATCTTTTTATTGCCTGTGACTTTTGAACGGTTTGTCAGCGACTCCATGATAATTTTGATCTGATAAAAACTGTTTTGTATTTTATTTTAAAACTTTTAAATTATCTTATGTATTTGGTTATTATTGTATTAATTTGTTATTAATACCCTCCCCTTTTTCCCCTCCCTGCTGGCAGGGAGGGGTTAGGAGTGGGTAAAAAAAAATATAGAAAAAATTTGTAATAGTATTAAATTCAAAACAGTCTTTTTAAATCATTTACAATAATATCATTACTAATCCGGTAATAAAAATATTAATGAAAGCAAGGGGCAGCAAGCCTTTCCAACCAAGTTTCATAAGCTGGTCGTAGCGGAAACGAGGTATTGTCCACCTTACCCACATGAAAAAGAAGATGAGCAGGAAAATCTTGATAAAGAAAAATAAAGTGCCAAGCATTACAACAGTATTGGCTGATAAACCCAGATGGCTGATAAATGGCATGTGATAACCGCCAAAATACAGGGTTGCCAGAACTGCAGAAGATATGAACATGTTAATATATTCGGCAAACAGGTAAAAACCAAGTCGCATACTGCTGTATTCGGTATGGTAGCCACCGATCAGCTCGCTCTCGCATTCGGGCATATCAAAAGGCGCCCGGTTGGTTTCGGCAAATGCGCAAACCAGGAATATCAGGAAACCGAGCGGCTGATAAAAGATATTCCAGTGCCATCCCTGCTGCTGGGCGACAATATCCCTGAGGCTGAGAGTGCCCGTCTTCAAAATCAAAGCGGTAATTGCGAGCGCCATGGCTAACTCATAGCTGATCATCTGCGAGGCAGCCCTGACAGAACCGAGCAATGCATATTTATTGTTCGATGCCCATCCGCCAAGCATGATGCCATACACTCCGATGGCCACCATAGCAAATATATACAGCACGCCAATGTTCAGGTCGGTGATCTGAAGCGAGTAAATTTTCCCGCCAATATTCAGTTCACCTCCCCAAGGAATAATAACACCGGTGAGACAAGCCGTTGTCATTGCAATGGACGGTCCCATGACGAAAAGCGCTTTATTTGCATGTAATGGGATGATATCTTCTTTCATGAACATTTTAACACCATCAGCCAAAGGTTGCAAAAGGCCAAATGTGCCGGCACGGTTGGGACCGATACGATCCTGGATAAAGGCTGCCACCTTACGTTCAGCATACGTGGAATACATGGCCACCAGTAAAGTGATGATGAACACCAGGAATAACAATATTATTTTGAATATAAGATCGTTAGCTTCCACTTTTAGTTCATAAAGTTTATAAAGTTTGTAAAGTTCATAAAGTTTGTAATATTTTGCTTTTTATCATGAACGTCATGAATGTCATGAACGTCACGAAAATCACAAATATCTTCGTCTCTCAGTCACTTCGTCGCATTGTCGCTTAGTTCGCCTGTCGCTTAGTTCGCCTGTCGCTTAGTCACTCCGTCACTCCGTCACTCCGTCACTTCGTCACTTCGTCACTTCATCTCTTTCTCACCCGTTTCCTGCCAGGTTCTCATAATGGTTCTGTGAGATCACTGACGAATGCTGAATTTTCCTGGGCTTTTCGATCACCCAGTCGGTTACGGATTTCTTTTCGAACCGGCACTCGTTACAAATGAAATTCTCTACTTCACCATAGGCATTTTTCCGACCGGTTACCCTGAGTATTTCTTTACCAGCCATCCAAACCACCGCTTCTCCTTTGCATTTTTCGCAATGGCGGTGAGCATCGAAGGGATTGGTAAACCAGACCCTGCTTTTAAACCTGAATGTTTTATCGGTAAGCGCTCCTACCGGGCAGACATCAATCATATTTCCGCTGAATTCATTATCAATTACATTACTGATATAGGTACCGATTTCGGAAGCATCACTCCTGTTGAGCACACCATGCACACGTCCGGGAGTCAGCTGGTCAGCAACATAAACGCAACGGTAGCAGAGAATGCACCTGGTCATGTGCAGTTTAATCTTATCGCCGATATCAATCATCTCAAAAGTTCTCCTGTCTTCTTCGTACCTTGTTTCGGCCAGCCCATGGGCATATGAGAGGTTCTGAAGGTCACATTCCCCTGCCTGGTCGCAAATAGGACAATCGAGCGGGTGGTTGATCAGTAAAAATTCCACTACGGCTTTCCTGGCTTGCATCACCTCGGGAGAAGTAATATTAAGCACTTCCATGCCATCCTGAACCATCGTTGAACAGGAAGGAACAAGCTTTGCCATTGGACGGGGATCTTTTTCAGAACCTTTGATCACCTTGACAAGGCATGTACGGCATTTACCCCCAGATCCTTCTAGGCTGGAGTACCAGCACATGGCAGGAGGAACAATCTTCCCTCCAATCTTTCGTGCTGCCTGCAGGATGGTAGTCCCCGGTTCGACGTCAATCTGTATGTTATCAATTGTCAGTTTCAATTTATAAAGAAGTTAAAAGTTCATAAAGTTTATAAAGTTCATAAAGTTTGTAAAGTTCATAAAGTTCATAAAGTTCGTAAAGTTCGTAAAGTTCGTAAAGTTCGTAAAGTTCGTAAAGTTCGTAAAGTTCATAAAGTTCATAAAGTTCATAAAGTTCATAAAGTTTGTAAAGTATGTAATTTTATACCCGTCGCCTTGTCGCTTAGTCGCTTCGTCACTCAGTCACTTCGTCGCCCACTCGCTTAGTTCGCCCTGTCGCTTCGTCTCTTCGTCTCTCAGTCACTTCGTCGCCCACTCGCTTAGTTCGCCCTGTCGCTTCGTCTCTTCGTCACTCAGTCACTTCGTCGCCCACTCGCTTAGTTCGCCCTGTCGCTTCGTCTCTTCGTCACTCAGCGCCCTGTCGCTTCGTCTCTCAGTCTCTTAGTCACTCATTCATTATGTCACACAGTTACCTGATGCATGTTCAGGCAGGCAAGAGGTTCATTAACGTGCCATTCAAATTCATCACGGAAATGATGGATGAAACTTCTGACCGGCCATGCAGCGGCATCACCCAGCGGGCAAATGGTATTTCCCTCGATGTTCTTTGCCACAGAGGCCAGCAGGTCAATATCTTTCATTCTCCCACGTCCGTTTTCGAGGCGGTGAAGTATTTTTTCCATCCATCCTGTTCCTTCGCGGCAGGGACTGCATTGACCGCATGATTCGTCATAGTAGAAACGGGCATAACTCAGTAGTTGACGCACCATGCAGGTTGTCTCATCCATCACAATAAATCCTCCGGAACCAAGCATAGTGCCGCTATCAAAACCACCTTCACTCAGCGACTCATACGATAACAAGCGGGGCTCGCCTTTGGGTGTTCGCAGTATCAGATCGGCAGGCAGTACCGGGACAGATGAACCTCCTGCAATTACAGCTTTAAGCTGGTGGTTATCCCGAATACCCCCGCAATATTCGTTTGAATAGAGAAATTCATTGACAGGCATGCCAAGTTCTATCTCGTATACACCAGGGTAGCGGATATGTCCGCAGGCTGAGATCAGCTTGGTACCCGGACTTTTATCAGTACCCAGTTTTGCAAATTCCGCACCGCTGTTATTTACTATCCAAGGAATATTACAGATTGTCTCAACATTATTCACCACTGTGGGGCAACCATATAATCCCGCAACAGCGGGAAACGGCGGTTTCATCCTTGGATTTCCGCGATTTCCTTCCAATGATTCGATCAGGGCAGTTTCTTCCCCGCAGATGTATGCTCCTGCACCGGGATGACAGTAGATATCGAGTGAATATCCACTTCCCAGAATATTTTTTCCGAGAAAGCCGTTTGCATACGCCTCTCCAATCGCTTTCTCCAATATATGCAATATTGAAAATAATTCTCCCCTGATATAAATATAAGCCGTAGAAGACTCAATAGCAAAACTTGAAAGTATCATCCCTTCCACCAGCAAATGAGGGTTATGCTGCATCAGGTAACGGTCCTTGAACGTCCCCGGTTCACCTTCATCGGCATTGCAGATCATGTATTTAGGTTTGTCTGTAGTATGGTCAATAAAAAACCATTTCATTCCTGTAGGAAAACCTGCCCCTCCGCGGCCCCTGAGCCCCGAATCCTTCACTTCCTTAACCACTTCTGAATGTACCATGGTTTTCAATGCCTTCTCAACAGCGGAATATCCTCCCAAACGACGATAGACCTCAAAGTTTTGAATACCAGGTACATCAATATTTTGTAATAATATCTTCATTCAGAAATCAAAGAAAAGTTCATAAAGTTTGTAAAGTTCATAAAGTTTATAAAGTATTGAAATATAGGTAATAATTAACCATGTAAATTCTGTACATATTAAAATATTTATGATTCATTATTTGTTCATTTCTTTTGACTTTCAACTTTATGAACTTTACAAACTCTGATGATAGGGATTAGAATGACTGGTAAAAGATTCATGAGTACATTTTTCCAGCAGCAAGTCGGCTTTCTTAAAATTCATATTTTCGTAATAATTGAAACCGTTTTTGATCACCGGTGCACCACCGCAGGCTGCCAGGCATTCGACCTTTTTAAGAGTGATCATTCCGTCGGGGGTGGTTTCTCCGGCTTTAATCCCAAGTTTTGATTCGAGGTAGGCCAGTAATTCTTCCGCACCGCTAAGGCAGCAGGGGCCGGTCATACAAATTTCAATGATACATTTCCCGACCGGTTTCAGGCTGAACATGGAGTAAAAGGTGGCAACTTCGTAAACTTCAATAGGTTGAATTTGTAACATTTCAGCTACCTGGTTCATTATTTCTGTTGTTAGCCAGCCGTGATTCTCAGCCTGTGCAATATGCAACACAGGAATAAGGGCCGACTTTTGCCTGCCTTCCGGGTACCTTTTTATGATCTTACTGATCAGTTCAATTGATTCTGATGAAAACTGAAAATTCATAACTAATCATTCATTCCGCCTCAGGCGGATCATAACTCATCACTCTTTAAGCATCAAGCTCTCCGGCAATTACATTCATACTGCTCATTGTAAGAATTGCATCCGAAAGCATGCGACCCCTGATCATTTCAGGATAAGCCTGGTAAAAGACAAAGCATGGTCTCCTGAAATGTAGGCGGTAAGGAGTCCTTCCCCCGTCGCTTACCAGGTAGAAACCCAATTCGCCATTACCTCCTTCAACACAATGATAGACCTCACCAACCGGGGCATCCACTTCTCCCATCACGATTTTGAAATGATAGATCAGGGCTTCCATATTATTGTACACCTCCTCTTTTAGCGGAAGATACACGGAAGGAGCATCTGCATGGAAAACTCCCGGTGACATTTTCTGAAGCTTATCCAGCGCCTGTTGAATGATGCTGAGGCTCTGCCACATTTCCTGGTCCCTTACCATATAACGATCATAGGTGTCACCATGGGTTCCCACGGGTATATCAAAATCAAAATCTTCATAAGATGAATATGGGTTCATTACCCTGACATCATAATCAACGCCGGCAGCCCGCAAATTCGGACCTGTGAAGCCGTAATTCAGCGCTCTTTCGGCTGAAATAGCTCCAACGCCGATTGTTCTGTCCATAAATATACGGTTTCTTACCAGTAATTTTTCAAACTCTTTCAGTACCTTGGGAAACTCCGATAAGAATGTGCGGATTTTTGTCCATGCCTTTTCATTGAAATCCCTTTCGAGTCCGCCAACTCTTCCGATATTGGTCGTTAGTCTTGATCCGCAGATTTCTTCGAAAATCTCGTAAATTTTTTCCCTTTCCTGGAACATATACACAAACCCTGTCAATGCACCGCTATCCACGCCAATCACGCTGTTACATATATTATGATCGGCTATCCTTGCCAATTCCATAATAATGATACGCTTGTATTCAACTTCTTTGGGAATCTCAATCCCCAGCAACTTCTCCACTGTCATGTGCCAGCCCATATTGTTGATGGGTGAAGAGCAATAATTCATCCTGTCGGTTAAAGTCGTTATCTGGTAGAAAGGACGACGTTCTGCCAGTTTTTCAAAAGCCCGGTGAATATAACCGATTGTCTGCTCAGTATCCACGACAAACTCACCATCCATGGTAAGAACATTCTGGAATACCCCATGTGTGGCAGGATGGGACGGTCCGAGGTTCAGGGTGATGAACTCCTTATGTTCTTCTTCGGGGAAGTATTTCTGTTCCGGCATGATGGATTGCTGTGTTGCTGATGCTTTGATAATTTAAAATAATGTTTGATTTGCGGCTCTGGCGACTTTTGCGTTAAAAATTAAAATTAGACGCAAAAGGCGCTATTATAAAAATTATGAATGTAAATTATTAATTATTTGATAGTTATAAATTTATTAACTATTTTGTTTTGATCATAATGCTTTTCATCTTCCGAACATGCTGTCGTTTTTATCTTCCCTGGTCTGGTCTTCCAGTGGAAAGTCCTTACGCATCGGGAATACTGTCATGTCATCCTCATTCAGGATTCTTTTCAGGTTGGGATGATCTCTGAAAATGATCCCGAAAAAATCATAAGTTTCCCTTTCCATCCAGTTTGCTGCGGCAAATACAGATGTGGCAGACTGAATTTCGGGATTATCCATTGGCAGGTAAGTCTTAAGACGAATCCGCAGGTTATGTTTCAGGCTGTGTAAGTGATACACGACACCAAGTTTTTCGGAAGGTTCGATGAAATGCATGCCGCACAAGGTTGTCAGGAACCTGAACTGCAATAAATCGTCGTCATACAGATACTTCAGAATTGAAATAATAAATTCCTGATGAACAGTGAATGTTGGCATATCAACCAACAATTCCGAGGAAATCAAACCATCGCCGAACCGATCTTTCAGTTTTTGTTCTATTGAAGCCGTTAATTGTCCGTCAGTTTTGAACATTACTCAATATGATAACCGGCAAGTAATTCCTTATATTCCTGTGAATTTCTTCTTCGCAGTGATTCATTTCCGATGAGGTCCTGTATCCGCATGATTCCATCAATGATCTGTTCGGGACGTGGCGGGCAACCCGGAATATATACATCTACCGGTATAATGCGGTCAATTCCCTGCAGAACGCTGTAGGTATCGAATATGCCTCCGGTGGAGGCACAGGCGCCCATTGACAAAACCCAGCGGGGTTCGGCCATTTGTATATAAACTTCTTTGAGTATCGGAGACATTTTTTTTGCGATGGTACCCATCACCATGAGCAGATCGCTTTGACGCGGTGAGAAACTGAGTCTTTCCGAGCCAAAGCGGGCAAGATCGTAATGAGCGCCCATAACAGCCATGAATTCTATGCCGCAGCAGGATGTTGCAAATGGCAACGGCCAAATGGAGTTTTTACGGGCAATGCCAACTGCCTTTTCAAAGGAGGTGACGAAAAATCCCCTGCCGCTTGTTCCTTCCGGAGCTTCCACGGTTTTGACCATCAGTTCATAAAGTTTATAAAGTTCGTAAAGTTCGTAAAGTTCATAAAGTTCATAAAGTTCATAAAGTTCATGAAGTTTGTAAGATTATGCTTTTTATCAAGAACGTCATAAAAGTCATGAACGTCATGAACGTCATGAAAGTCACGAAAATCACAAATATCTTAGTTTCTATGTCTCTCATTCTCTTAAGTGCTTAAGACAAAAAACTTACCAACATTTTATTGCTAATAACATTCCCATGAAACGGATTTAATTTTCAAATTTGCACATTTTCAAATTTTCAAATTAATTTAGTCCCTTCGTCTCTTCGTCCCTCAGTCATTCCCATTTCAAAGCTCCCTTCAGGATGATATAAACAAAGCCGGCAATAAACAAAACCACAAAGGCTGTCATCTCAAAGAATCCTGAGACACCCAGTTCCCTGAAATTAACGGCCCACGGATACATAAATACCACTTCCACATCAAACAGAACAAACAGGATGGCAATCAGGAAATACTTCAGGGAGAACGGGCTGCGGGCATTACCC
>JAPLDU010000111.1:26047-26450 GCA_026391255.1 Bacteroidia bacterium
ATCCCGCATTCGAAATTCTCCAGTTTTTCCCTGGTCATGCGCCTCGGGCCGGTATAGTGGGTCAGAATCATAGTGGTTACTACAAATCCAAGAACAATAACCGACTGAATAACAATCGGAAAATAATTGTATGGTATGTTCTGCATTTCAGCTCCCATGTTTTTCTATCAGGGGTAAAAGTAAAACTTTTCAGAAAAAGTTAAAACAAATAATATCAGTCAATGTTCTGGGAAATTATGAACAGATATTAAATTTGTAGATTAATCTGTAACTCCGCAATCGATTTACGTAATATGGGCATTGAGTTTGTCCAGGAGGTTTTGGGTGGGTTTTGTGATTTCAGCGGGGAACCAGTTATTGTTGATTTTGACTTTTCTGATAAGTGATAAGAATAATAGAAGGT